>NBLI01000027.1 GCA_002084535.1 Candidatus Zhuqueibacterota bacterium 4572_119 | reverse complement strand
ATATTAAAAATGTCAAGGACTTTATTTTCAATGTAAAAAATTTTTAATCTGGATTATTTCTGAATTCTTACCAAAAAGGCTACAAAGCAAGAAATAACAGCATGATAAGGGCTGATTGAATTTTAAAATCAGTTCATTGCTGCTGATTTATAATAATATTCTTTTTCTTTGTTTTTTAAAATGTTGTGTCTTTGAACCTTCTAAGCGTATGAGTATTTCGGAGTAACATTTTTTTTGGCAGTAGTTTGGAGAGCGGATTAATAAAGCCTTCTATTTGAACACCAATATTTGAGGAATCTGGTAAAGCGAATAAAATTTCATGAACTTCCTGGAACCAATGTCCGAAATAATTCACGTATTAAGTTAAAATCCAATTTCGAATTTAAATAATAACTTTTCAGGGTACCTGGCTTTCACCAAACAAGCAGTTATATGAATGGGACATGAAAATATGCTGATTTTTACAAACTGTATTTTATTTTCCCCGGTAACGTTCTGACCATCAATTTAGTTCTTCCCGCTGCTGTTCAAATCTGTTTTCTGCACAGGACTAACAAAAAAATGGCTTGTTTTGCTGGATTTATTTTTGCTCCTATCAACCGCGGTTACAGTCATGTTGTGTCTTCCCGGTGTTAGTGGTTCATCGCATTCAAATTTAATGGTTTTGGTTTCCGGGTCATATTCAGGAATCACTTTTTTCCCATCCAGATACATATCGATTGATCTTTCATCCGCGATGCCGGAAAGTTTGTCTGTAACTTTTGCCAATAATACCGGTGTTGTGTCAGAGATGTGCTTTTTCCATCTTGGTTTCAAAATCTGAACTTCCGGCACTTCCACATCCCTGATGAGGGTGAATGTATTCAAACTTGAAATGCGGGTGGATAAAATTCTTCTGTCTGCATCGAGGTTATTGCCCATAAATCCAACCTTATTTCCATAAACTCCATAAATCCCCAGTTTCTCCGGCAAAGAATCTCCCTCAGGATATTCCAGTTGAATAGTTCCCCGTCCTTTAATTAATACATCCTTGGGGAAAACTTCGTAAACAAAACCGATTGACTCATACTTACTGTTTGCGATTGGCTCTGTTCGACTCATTCGTAAAAATAAATTTTTGTAAACATTGTTCGCTTCAAACCTAACTAAGCATTTTCCATCCTGCGAAGTAATTCCCCCACCAGAAAGAGGAGTTACTGTTTGTAAATCAAATTGATCGCGATGAACAATCTGTTCTCCGACATTATTCTTCATTGTTACTTCCAGAGTCAGCACACCATTTTTCTCTGGAGTAAAACGATAGACACCGATATATTTATTCCACTCATGTTGAACAAGTCGCACCTCTCGGGTTGGACTGCCAATTTGGTGCACAAATAGCCGCGGTTTACCGGGTCGGCGATCCTGAATCAGAAGTTCAATACGCATGTAATCATCATAAAAGTCCTTTTCAACCAAAACATCCGCTAATGCTTTAGAGGAATCTTGCTGACCAACACCAGCAAAAAACAATGGGAAAAATAAATTATTCACATCATTATCAGCGCATATTTTTACTACATGATTGGAATCTACTGAATCTACATTAAACACGTATGTCTTCGTGGAATCCAAAAACATGAATAACGTATCAACATCAGGTTCAATTTTTTTCCAAGTAATTCCATCATTATCAGAAATTGAGATTTGAGGATTAGTAACCGGTTTTCTCAGCTGATTTTGAAGATATTTAATTCTCAATCTGCCATTTTCCTCGTGTTCAAAATCCGCTGATAAAAATCCTCGTTCACCAACGATGAACTTACCGCTGACCCGGGCGGAATTATTCCAATAATCAAAAACTTCTATTCGGAAATCATGCTCCCCTTTTGCTAAAAAACCTTCCCCATTTAGCCCAAAACCTGTGGCATCCGCGCAGCGCAACCGCCCAATTTCTTCGCCAGGTATTTGATAAAAGGAAAGCTGACTCTGCTTTTCCTTGTAAAGTTTTTGAAAAAGACCATACCCTCGCTTCTTTAGCCGAAAATCTCTGTCAAATTCAATGTAATGTGTCTGGGAAAATGAAAATTTATCAAATTTAACCGCGTACTTTAATTCTTCATCGACAAACAGGTTTAAGCGATAAACCGCGTATTTATTTTTAACCACATTAGCTTTGTCAAAACATTTGATCGCGAATCCAATATCACCCGAAATAATCGGTACCTCCGAAATTTCATAAACTCCCCGCCTTACATAACGGGGAGCTAAAATCAAAGGAACTACGTCAGAATTCACCTTGGAATTTACATCGAGAGGCGAAATAGAAATTGCTTCAACTACGGGTGGCACCTGGTCTTTTACTCGATAGCCCCGCAGAAAAGGATTGAGCGGATTGCTATTCGCGTCTCTGATCTCAAAGTGTAGATGAGGGTGACCAATTCCGGTGGAACCGGTATAACCGATCACATCCCCTTTTTTAACGGGGAATCTGGATGAGTTAAAATACCGTTGTAAACGGTACGCTTTATTTCGTTTTTGCTGTGATTTCACATAGTCATCTAACTCTTCATTAAAGCTGCTCAAGTGAGCATAAACCGCTGTCTCACCGTTGTCCAGCTTTTGATACAACACTTTTCCATAACCAAAAGGGGATACTTTCAATCTCGAAATGTAACCATCCCGAACCGCGAATACTTTGAAGCCGGTTTTATTCCAGGTTTTTATATCAATTCCAGCATGAAAATGCCCCGACCGGTACTCCGCGAAAGATGAAGTCAGGTATTGGCTTGCATTGGTTGGCCAAAGGTAATCCTGACTGAGCAAATTAAAATTAACTATTAATAAACTCCACACGTAGATCTGGAACAGTATCTTCAATATTAGCCGCACTATCAATCCTCTCCTTGTTTAACAACATCAGAAAACGTTTCCGCCAATTCTTTTGTTAAAATAGCTCTATCAAATTGTTTTGTAGAAAGCGGTTTCTCAAATTTTAACTGTTTATTCTTAAATTTTTGGTAATATTCCAAAATAGCTTCTTTAATACCGTCAATATTATCATTGGGAATTACTTTTCCCCGCTTCATAAATTTAATTTGCCTTGCCACTTCACCTTCACCCGATACCAGCAAAATTGGTTTACCCGAAGCAAAATATTCAAATACTTTGCTGGTAATAATTTCCTCGTTCGTCTTTTTAAAAATTGTCAACAGCAGCAAATGCGATTTCATTACTTTTTTCAGCGCTTGTTTATGGGGCAGGTATTTTATTGGCTGAATGAACGAGTGCAATGAGTATTGGTTTAACATTGCCTGTAAATCACCAAAAAGATCAGTGCCGAAAAACTGAATTTGAACTTTTCCTTTTAATTCCGGGTATTCGTGAAACAACTTTTGAACCGCCTGTAAAAAAGGATCGGGATTGCTCACTCTGCTGATGGAACCGCAATGCGTTATGGTAAATTTCTCTTCCATTGGTAAATCGAGCAACGCGGAAAAATCCTCGGCATCATATCCATTGGTGATTGTTCTGAATTTTGATGTATTGAAATTATCGCCTGATTTTCGCTGCAAATTTGCCGTCAGACTCTCGCACATGGAAAGCACAACATCTGCTTTTTTAAGAACAATTTTTTCCATCAGGCGGTTGATAAAATCATGAAACAACGATGGACTGGGCTGACTTTCTCCGCCCGTCCAGTCATCCCTGAAATCTGCCACAAGTTTTACTTTGGTCAGGATTTTTAAAATAACGCCGCCCAAATGCGCTGAATGAGGCGGCGATGTTGTATATACCACTTTGATTTTGTGTTTTTTAATTTGCCTAATTGCGCCGGGGATTAAAAATGGCAACCAGAGAATTTTAGAATCCGGGATCAACAACCAGCCGCTAATTACTTTGTTAAGAAAACTGGAAATTTTGGAATGTCCTTTGGAGGAATCAGCTTTGCTGTTTCTTCCGGATTTATCACCCTGTTTCCTGAGCCGGGCTAAAATTCGTAATGGGTCTAATGATTCAGTCCGAATTATCTCGCGGTTGGCAACATCTCCAAGCAGCGATTCATCGATGGCGTAATAATTGACATCCTTCACCGTCAGCACAATTGGATTCCAACCGAACTCCATCAGGTACTTGGCAAATTTAGCCGATCGCTGTGTTCCGCCCATCCCCATTGGAGGAAAATAATAACAAATAAATAGTACTTTTTGCATTGACCCTGTTTTATACTAATTCAACCAGACTTTGATCTCCGATAAAAAATCGATGCGTTGACGGTTTATCTTCGGATTTGATAATTTCCACTCCTGTTCCCAACAAACTACTCTCAATTCTGATTCCAATATCGAGAACTTTGCACTGATTCAGTAAAATACTAAACTCGATTTCACTGTTTCGTATATGGCAATCATTCTGAATTGATGTGAACGGACCAATATAACTATCCTCGATTATTGTATTTTTCCCAATAATGACCGGTCCGCGAATATTGCTGTTAATAATTTTAGCACCTTCTTCAATTGTAACATTTCCGGCGATATGTGACTTGTCATTGACGTTTCCCTCAATCCTGGGTTTCATGTGCTCAAGAACCAACCGGTTAGCCTCAAGCAAGTCAATCGGCTTACCAGTATCCTTCCACCAACCGGTAATTTCCGAATAGCCAACCGCGTAACCATGATCGATAAGATATTGATGAGCATCGGAGATTTCCAACTCGCCGCGCGCACTGGGTTCGATATTATTAACTGCTTCAAAAATAGTGCTGTCATAAATATAGATTCCAGCTACCGCGTACTGGCTCTTTGGCGCTTTTGGTTTTTCCTCGACTCCTATGATTCGGTTGTTCACAATTTCCGGCACTCCGAACCTTTCCGGGTCTTTTACTTTTGCCAATGTTAGAAAACAATTCACTTTTTCCCGCTCAAATTCTTCAACAAATCGCTTAACTCCACCGACAACCATATTATCACCAAGGTAAAAAACAAATGGATCTTTGCCGATAAAATCTTCGGAAATTTTGACAACATGCGCCAGTCCCAATGGCGCCTTTTGCGGAATGTAAGTAATGCTAACCCCCCATTGGCTGCCGTCTCCAAAAGCCTTTGGGACTTCGTTGCAATCGTCGTTAGTGATAATACCAATTTCTTTTATCCCGGCGTCGATTACCGTATCAATCGCGTAATGAAGAATCTTCTTATTTGCAATGGGAATCAAATGCTTATTCTGGGTATGCGTAAGAGGTCTCAGCCGAGTTCCTTTTCCACCGCTGGTGATCAATGCTTTCATAATAATTCCTTACTCGTTTAAAAATTAATTGTGTTTCATTCATCAATCCATTATCTAAAAACAAACAAAACCGTCCCGGAAATAGAGATTATTATAGTAATAATTATTTTCAAATGCAATCAGATTTTAAAGTGTTGCTAAAATTTGAATTATTTCGGTGTGTTATTGATGTACTTATGAACAGAAATTGAAATGATCAAGAAACTTGAAACAGCTTTTAGCAATTAGCTGTTAGCTATTAGCTTAAAATACAATTAGTTACGTCGTGTTATTCCAGTTACGCCGATTTTTGGCGAATCTCTGGCACTATTCAGCTTATTTTGTTTTTGCCACAAAACCACCAAAACACAAAGCTACAAAAATAAAAGTATTTTTTTATACAAATTAATACAATATTCTATTACACACCAAAACCTTTTCATTTTAACATTTTTTTTACGGCACTTTTTCCAAAGATTTTTGTGAAACGTAAAAAGTCAAACATGAAACCAAAATTATTTAAAACCTGTTTTCTCGTTTTGCTCCCGGTGCTCGCAGGGTATTTCACGTTTAAAGTTTTCCGGAAGTATCGGAACGCTTTAACGCCATAGTTTTATTGAGATATAAAATCTTCCACTGTTGTTAATGGTATTTTTGTATGTTTTTTTCTTTGTGTTTTTCTTGGTGCATTTGAGTCTTGGTGGCTGAAAAGTTGTCCAAAATTTAGCGTTGCTAAAAAAAACTATGGTAATAAAAATCCCTTTAATCGCAAACCTTCTTTTTCCCTTTCAATAAAATCAAAAATCACATCATTTTTAATTCCAAACGTCAATCCGTAACTTACAAGTTTCAGGTCTTTGACATATATTTCATCAGTATATGGAAAATCTTTAAAATTCGCGCTGGTAACAGCATTATCATTCGGCGCTAATACGAAGTGAGAATCATACGCCATCGAATTCGCAATACCGACATATTGAAAAGATTTACTATTTTTGTCAAATGCGATAACCAGCCCGCCCGAAAAACCACGGTTAAAGGAAGCGGATATCAAAAAGCGGTTTTTATAATGAGACGCGCTCACCAAGCCATTGGCAATAGAAAGAAAACCCTTGGGATAACCGATCATGTAAACTTCCTTGCCAAATCTGATGTCAGCTTTATTTTTGAAAAAAGCTTCAAATGGAATTTCAGCCAATTGATTTTCATCATTACTGGTTTCCAATAACGCGATATCGTTCGCTTTGTCATAAGCCAGCAAGTGTCCGATGCTTCGGGTACCACTTCTGTGATTTACAAAAACGCGCTGATCATATTTAATTGAAACCGATTGGATATTATCTGTTTGTATGCCCAATGAATCCGCGTAATATACCCGAATTGTATCTTTAAAATCGAAAATGTGATTACAGCTCAACAGCAGCATCTTTTGGGGGTTTTTGTAAATGATAACCGCGGAACCGGAAACCGAGTTGGTGGTCATTTGTTTTTCAATGAACAAATCTTCAAATTCCACACTTTCCAAATTATTTTCAGGCTGCTTGTAATAATAATTGTCATAATAAGCTGAACAAACCACTTTTAAAACCGACCTTTTAATTTCGGCTAAACGCCTCATCTTTATTTCTTCATAATCGACATCGGTACGATAGACATTTTTTAGGGGATAAGAGCAATAAGTAAAAAGCGGCAAAAAGAGAAGTATAAAACAAATTCGGTTTTTCACGAAATTATCCTCCTCGATAATTTAAAATAATATTGTAATTCTTCGCCGTGGAAAACCCAGTTGTCATAGAGAAATAATTAACAAACAAACGGAATATCACTATTTCAAATTACTTACATTCTCAAAAACCCTGAGAAAATTTTTATAACAAATCTTTTCAATCTCGTCAATCGAAAATCCTTTTTTTAATAAAACATTCCTCAAATATGAAAATCCAGCGCAGGTTTTCAGATTATCGGGCAAGTCAGGAACGCCATCAAAATCCGATCCAAATCCAACACAACCAATACCGCCGATTTTTATAAAATGCTTCAGATGCTCCACAACTTTTTCTGCCGGCACCCTGATGTCTGCCATTTTTTCCTGAACTTCATTGGCTAAATCAGAATAAGCCTGTGAAACAATCTTAACATAACCTCCGGCTTCTGTTTCAATTTCATCCAGTGTGTCAAAAATATCACCGCAGCGCTCGGTAAAAAGTTGAGAATACTTTTGATCTAAAAAACCGGGGAAAAAATTTACACCGATCAGACCGCCTTGAGATGATATTCTTTTTATCTGATCATCATTCAAATTCCGCGGAGTTTGACAAATGGCTGAGGCGCACGAATGAGACGCTATAACCGGAGCTTTGCTCACATCGAGAATCTTTTCAACAGTTTTCTCATGTGAGTGAGAAATATCAATAATCATCCCCAGTCGGTTCATTTCCGTAATCACCTGTTCCCCAAAAGGAGTCAATCCATCAAAAGCTGGATCAGTATCATTGGACGAAATCGCCCAATCGCTGCTCACCGAATGAATCACCGTTAAAAGACGCACGCCCGCTTCATAAAAATAATTCAACTTATTCAAATCACTCTCAATAGCCATACCGTTTTCGATTGCTAAAACAGCAGCGATTTTATTTTTTTTCAGCGTTTTCTCAATATCATGAACTGATAAACAAAGCTCTATTTCATCGGGATAAAATTTCAGCTCCCGCTTAAAAGCATTAATCATATTATTTATCAATTCAAACCGCGATTTTTCCGGGATATTTGGGGAAAGATAGCAGGCAAAAACCTGAACTCCCACGTTTCCTTTTTTTAAAGCATCAAGATTTACCGCGCAAGATGTGTCGGTTAATTTTTTACCAGCGAATATTTCATAAGGCGTATCACAATGGAAATCACTTGCCGGAATTGATTGGACTTCAGTCATTCATTCCCTCTTTTTAGCATTATATCAGAATTAAAATATAAATTAATTCGCTGAATGTCAAGCTTTGTTTTATCCAATCAAAACGAACTCAAGTATTAGCAGCCAAAGTTCATCATTGATCATCCAAATGATTATTTCCCACCCGTCCATCAGGAACAATAAAGATTTTTAACAAATAAAAAATTCCTTGACAAAATCAGGTTAATTAATTAGCTTAAAGGCAATAACTTCGCGTAAATAATTTAAAAAATTTATATCAATCCTAAAACGGAGCAGCCATGAAAAAGCTTATTTTTCTTTGTCTCGTCTTATTTATTTTCGCCAACGCAAACGCGGAAAACTATCTCCTCAACGGAGGGCAGGAATCACAAATTAATTACTCCATGGTGCAAACGGTGGAACCCAATCCGGCTATTCATACTTTATATTTGAGCTATGTCATTCCTGTTTCTTACAAATCTCCGACATACAATCAGACCATATCAAATGTCAGGTTCAATTATTCTCCCCAACCGGACGGAAAAGAAGAGTACACTGATAAGCGTGGGAATAAAGTCATAAAACTTTCCTGGAAACAACCAAAATCAACCATTAAAACTTCGATTGATTTAACGGCTTACAACAAAACTTTGCTTCAAAAACTGGAAACCAAAACTCCATTTCCATTCAGCAATGTACCTGACAATGTTAAAGCATATTTGGGAACCTCGAAACAGGTCCCGTCAAATGACCCGGCGATTATCGCTAAGGCGAAAAGTCTAACAGCCGGCGCCAAAACAGAATTTGACGCGGTACAGCGAATTTTAACCTGGGTGATAGATAACATGAAATATGTTTTAACACCAAAAGAATATGGCGCGATGTATTCATTTAAGACCGGCAAAGGTAATTGCCAGAACTATTCGCACCTTTCTTCAGCTTTGATGAGAGCCGTGGGAATACCTTCCAGGATCGTCAATGGGATCACTCTGAAAAAACCCTATAATATTAACCTGGGCAAGCGTAAGTTGACATTAAAAATGGCTGAGGGTCGTCATTCCTGGATTGAGGTTTATTTCCCGGATTTGGGCTGGGTGCCTTTTGATCCGCAGCAAACGCAACTGTTTGTCAGCAACCGTTTTATCCGTGTGGAAATTGGTGTTGATAACGAAGAAACGAACCAGGACGGACTCATTCGCTGGACACAGAAAAAGGGTGTGCTGGCGACACCACAATTTGAAGAAAGTATCGAGGCTGCTTTTACTGCTGACAATGTGAGGCTTACAGCTGAAAAACTGGAATATGGTCCCAGAAAATTTTTATTCACTCCCGCTGTTCAAGCGTCTTTTAAAGAAGTACCATTGGTTGTTAAACCAGCTCCCAAAAAAGAAATTCCGAAAGAACAATTAAAAAAACTGAGCTATTCAAAACCCTATATGTTCGGCAACCTGGAGTTTCCCAAAAATGTTGACTTTCTTGCCAAACGCGGACCAGCTCAACAGGCGAAAAGCGGTGGCTTTGAAATGCGCAAAAACTTTTTGGTGGAAACCGCTGAATATGTGACCGAGCAGTCGCAATACGCGCAAATCTTCGTGCTTGACAAACCAATGGAAGTCAGAAAAATCGGTATTGTCCTGCATAAATTTGGAGGCACCGGGTTCCTGTGGCTGGAACTCTTAAAAGATGAAAATGGAGTGCCAGGCGCCACTGTCGCGACAAGCGAAATGGTTCCATTAGACCAGATAAAGTTTAAACCCGGCTATGACTGGTTTGATTTTAATTTTAGTAATGAAAAACCTAAAATATCTCAAGGCCGTTATTGGATTGCCCTTGGTTTCACCGGCAGACCAATCGTGAACTGGTTTTATAGTTATGGCAAACCTTTTGGACCGGTTGACGGAACCCGATACAAAACAATTTTGGACACGGAATGGAGCTTTGAATCATGAGATTCCAGTATCCGCTAAAAATCGGTGGAATTGTAATAACATGACATAACTAATTGTATTTTAAGCTAATAGCTAACTGCTAATTGCTAAAAGCTGTTTCAAGTTTCTTGAAAGTAACAGAATTTTTTTAAAATGAACTTACTATTCGCATAATCACCGCAAGAATTTTAAGGCAGCTTTGTTTAATATTTTATAGTGAATTAGCAGCATTTTTGAAACCATAATTGAAAACTAAAACTCCTGTCAAATTAATGGTAAGTGAAGATACAAAATTAATGCTCGATGTTAAAAACGGCGATCAGGAAGCATTTCGCGAACTGGTTGAAAAGCACAAGTTATCCGTTTTAAATCTTTGCTTACGTTTTACCGGAAATAAAGACGAGGCGGACGATCTGGCACAGGATGTTTTTATGCGCGTTTACCAGGCTGCTCCGCGTTATGAAGCAAAAGCATCTTTTACTACCTGGCTCTACCGCATTACCCTTAATTTATGTCTTAATTTTCAACGCAGAAAAAAACTGCTGACTTTTTTTTCATTGGATCAAAATTCGAATAATCAATATAATAAATCCACAGAAATACCAATTACATCTGATCAGCCTGACACCAATTTCGAGAAACAGGAAAAACAACGTATCATTCAAGAGGCGATTAATTCTCTGCCGGAAAATCAAAAAACCGTCGTGATTTTATATCGCTATCAACAGCTATCTTATCAGGAAATTGCCAGTGTTCTGGAAACATCTGTTTCAGCCGTGGAATCAAGGCTGTTTAGAGCCAGGCACAATTTAAAAAAACGACTGGAACCATATCAAAAATAAAGGGAAGTAACCAATTCAATTGTATTCATAACTTCCCGCAAGTTTTAACCTGCTTCATTGTTTAATAAAATGAAGGAGTCAATTTTATGACATGCAAAAAAATTCAAAAAAAATTGCTTTCATTTCAGGATAAGAATCTTCCAAACAACGAAATGATCGAAATTGAAAAACATTTAAAAAACTGCGCACAGTGCTCAGAAAATTATTCGGGGTTGATTGAACTTTGGGACAAACTGGGAGAGCTTGAGACGATAGATTCCGCGCCATTTTTCTGGACAAAATTATCTCAACGAATCAACGACACACAGCGATCCCGTAAGAGCGTTTACAATCCACTTCGCTGGGTACCGGCAGCATTAACCGCATCGGTAATTTTGTTTTTCGCGCTAATGACCGGCATGTATCTTGGGAAATCTCTTTCACAACAACCTTTAATAAGCGATCAAACCGTTATTGAGCAGGAAAATAACAATCTGCTTTCGACTGACGAATTGGAAGATTATACCGGCGAATCAATTTCTGATGTGTATGTTTCGTTAATATCAAATGATTCACATTAACAGGTGGAAAAATGAGTAAAAAAACAATATCATGGCTGCTAATTATTTCGCTGCTAATTAACATTTCAGCGATCTTTACATTTAGCTATTACCGGTGGTTTCATCCGCAAAAAACAGATCGGAGCTACCGCGGCAAGCATAAAAGTTACTTACAAAAAAAACTGGACTGCACCAAAGAGCAAATGGAAGAGATGTCAAAACTAAGGGATAAGTTGTTTGAAGAAATGAAACCTTACAGAGATCAACTTCATCAGCAGCGGGAAACACTCATTGAGGTTCTAAAACAAGATTCAGTTTCAAATGAGAAAATTGAAGAAATGGTTGATAGCCTGACTCAAACCGAAAAAAGAATCCATAAATTAGCCATTTCCAATTTAATTAAATATCGCTCTATTTTAAATCCTGAACAGCGGGAAAAATTTCTCAAGATAATGACGAGGCGGATTTTTGGACCTGATTCGCGCAAGATGCATTTTAAAAAGCATAATGGTGAGAAGGCTGAACAAAGAGAAGAAAAAGCTGACTCGACAAAATCTTCTTCAACAAAATTGAATTAAATTTGCTTAAAGGTAGTTGTTTTTATGTTTTTTAAAAGGAGCTAAAACAATGAAAATTAAAATCCAAACATTTTTATTAGCAGCAGTACTGGCTTTCGTTTTAGTACCATTTGCCATTGGACAGGAACCAAATAAAGCTGCTCATGGACAAGCCCATTTTAAAGAGCAACCAAAATTATTTCATGGATTAAAATTGACCGAAGGGCAAAGATCAAAAGTATTAGATTCAAGCTTAAAACTTAAAAAAAATTTACTGCCAATCCAAAATAAATTAAAAACAAAAAGAGATGAATTAAAGATACTGAAGATAGCAGACAATCCTAATCTCAAACTAATCGATAAAAAAATTGATGAGATCAGCAAAGTACAGGCGGAATTACACAAAATCAGAGTGAGACATCAGTTAGAGGTGAGAAAGATTTTGACACCGGAACAGAAGAAGATTTTTGATAATAAAACTCTGGATGGTCATGCCATAAAAAGGTTGCACGGAAGACCTCATTTTATGAAACATCAAAATTTTTGGTAAGCTCTTTTAGTTAAAAAAATTTAAGGCGCGGTTAAAACGAACGATTTTCGCCGCGCCTTATTTGTTTCCAAAACTTATGCAAAACCTGCTTTCACATAAAATAATCAAAGATCAATTATTTTTCTTCCCCACCAGCACCAGGTTTACCTTCCCTCCTGTTATCATAATATCGCATTGTCGGATACGCGAAATCAATATCATCATTTTGAGCGAACTGTTTTAAAATATCCTCCCAGATAGCCTGCTCCGAACTTCTTCTTTTTCGCGGATCGCAAAGATAACGAATCGTCAGCAAAACCCCGGAATCTTTAACAGATGTCCAGACAATGGGTGTTAATTTTGAATAAAAAATCATAAATTTTTTCGCGGCGCGCTTCACCCGCTTTTCCGCTTCCCCGGAAAGGTGTTCACCATGTTCATTCGCGATCTTGCCAAGCAATTCCTTTGCTTTTTCCCAGTTACTTTCAAAGGTCAAAAGAATAGGAATTTCGTTCCAAATATAGCTGAAGCCCTTGGAATAATTCGCCAGGCTGTTTCTAAAAACCAAACCATTGGGCAAATGAACAATCCTGCCTGTTGACTGTTCCGAATCCACCCATTCACCAATTTCCATCAGCGTGAACATGAAGAGCCGTTTATCGATCACATCTCCTTTATGACTGGCAATTTCGATTCTATCCCCTGCCTCAAATGGTCGCCTCCACATAATAAACAGCCAGCCCGCGATATTGATTATCAAATCCTGCAGCGCGATAGCAATACCCGCTGCAAAAATTCCCATAAAAGTCGCGATGGATCTTGAAAAGTTGGTGACAGACCAATTGTATCATAAATCCATTGACTATATTTTTCTAATATTTTTCCCATTTTATACCCAATTAAGTTAAGAAGCTAAAACTAACAATATAAAATATATTTTGAAAAGTCAAGTTGTTTTTATTGGTGTGGGTAATACCTCAGTTACAGGTGGCAGACAGAGATGTCGTACACTTCAACTAAATAATAAATTGTGCCGTCAACAATTATATTTATTGATTTCCTATATAGTATCAACAATTACAATTTCAAGTGTGCGACATCTTGAATACTCCCATAACTGAGGCGTTACTGGTGTGGGTAATACCTCAGTTACAGGTGGCAGACAGAGATGTCGTACACTTCAACTAAATAATAAATTGTGCCATCAACAATTATATTTATTGATTTC
>NBLI01000026.1 GCA_002084535.1 Candidatus Zhuqueibacterota bacterium 4572_119 | reverse complement strand
GGGACAAAGAGTCTGATAATTATGAGAACAATGTGTATCCGCTCCCACGGCTTGTCTCTGTCGCTTTCTCCCTGAACGGCGATATAAATCGGGAAACAATTCAGATTAATCAGCTAAAGGCAAAAATCGGGAATGAAACAATTTTTAATATTTTAGGAACCATCAGTGATTTTTTACAGCAACCAAAAGTAAATTTGGAGATCGTTGAAAGCAAAATCAGAGCTCATGAATTGATCAGCTCTTTTCTGCCATTATTGCCTGATTCAATTAAAAATGAACTGGATAAATTAAGCATCCAGGGCGATGTAACACTAAACGGTTCAAAATTTAGCGGCAGCCCGTTAAGTCAGAAAATTGGCGACATGCTTCAGTTTGATCTGATTTTGGGAATAAAAAACCTGACAGGAAGTTTTGCTGAGCCGTTGACCCATTTTTATAATTTGAACCTAACAGTGAATGGACATGGCGTTTTGAGCCCGAATGGAATTAGTAATACAACCGCTTCCGTGACAATGGGAATCGATTCGGTAACGACCCAACTGGACACGTTAAATTTTACCTTTAAAAAAATATGGTCAGAAATTACCGGTGAGCTAAATGAGGATATGTTTCCGAGATTTGTAAATACCACGATTGACATAGAAGATTTTTTTGAAGTGCCACTAAAATTTACAGCAAATTTCAAATCGGATGATAAATTTAACAAATATGACGCAACCGCCAATTTGACGGTCGATAAGCTATCATTAGCCAGTTTATTACCGACCGGAATTGAAGGCGCCATTGATTTTAATTTATCCCTTGTTTCTTCTTCATTAGACAGCATCATTGCCGGACTAAACATTGCCACCGACATCATCGAAATTGAAACGGAAGAAGAGCCGATTATTGTTTACCCTGTGGACGTTACCTGCGATATGGCATTGAGTACGGATACATCCTTCCAAAAAATCAATCTAAATAATTTCAACATGGACATTGGTGACTTCGCGGAATTGGTGTTAAAAGGTAGTTTTGAATTAGATCCTTCTCAGACTATTCAAATCCAGATGGAAGAACTTAACATCGACCATGAGCGTATTTTGGATGCAGTACCTGAACAATTTCTGGAAGACATCGAAGGATTAACTGTTAAAGGAAGCACCAGGGTTTTTTCAACTTTGGAAGTTTTACTGCCCGGTGATGGAGAACCTGTGCTTCGAGCAAAGGGCAGCGTGAACACCAAAGCAGCAGTGAATTATCCCGAGCAACTTTTGAATCTTGGCTATTTCAGCAGTGATATTAATTTTGAAACAGATGGTTTGTCAGCCAAAGCCAATGTCTCCGCGAAACTCGATAGTTTATTAATGCCCGAAATACAAGATGAACCTTTTAATAATATTTCTATCAATCTGGCAGCGACTCTTCCTGATTTTGAAACTGTTAAAATTGACAGTGGTGAAGTACTTGCCCCGGATCTGAAAACGCGGATTTTTGTCAATGGGCATGTGGATAGCCTAACGGGTGATTTGCGCGCCAACGCCAGGTTCGCGCTTCTAACAGATGCTGTTGAAGATACGATTAAATTTTTAAATGACATGATGTTAACCGGGAAAATCGCCCAGTCAGCAAATGTTGAGTTACAGGGAAATATTTTACACGCATCAGGGAACATGGAGGTGAAAAATCTATACTTTGTTTTGGGAGATTTAGTCAAGGTTGATTCTGTAAACGGAAAAATTCACTTCACCGAAAAAATTGATATAGATAGTGGCAGCCTACTGGAAAGCAAGCAGCAGGAACCGGGTTTATCAAAAGCCCATTCTTTCTATTATGATTTGCTGCGACCATACTATCAGCACAGTGATGATCAGTTTTCACATCTTTATATTCGCCGAGTTCAGGCGATGGACTATATCGTGGAACATGTGAATCTGGACATAATCATCAAAAATGAACGCATCGAAATCCCGAAATTCTATTTGAATTTATATGATGGAAATATGTCAGGATTTATATCGGTAAATTTGAAAGATGGCACCCCGGAAAAAATGGAATGGCAGGTGAAAGCCAATTTATCGCGCATGAATTCCGCCAAACTGCTTCAGTCTCAAAAACAAAAGCTGGAAGGATCAAATTTAAACATGAATATGGAATTGATCGGAAAAGGTGTTGATCCGGCAGGTGATTTTGATTTGGAAGGTTCTGTTTATGTGACTAAAATTGGTCCCAAATTCGCTGATAATATTTTGAGATCATTGGATCCAAAAAGAACCGACAAAAGCATCCAGGATACGCGTAAACTTTTAAATTGGGGATATAAACCGAAATTGGTTTCCTGCGAAATTAAACATGATAATTTGTACCCATCGATCCATCTCGTAAAAGGCAACCTGATTACGAAACTTATACCCCTGAATTTGAGCGGGGGAAAAATTGAATTGGCGCGAATTCCAATCAAATTTTTTCTGACCAGCCAGGCGACGGAATCTCAATAAAAAATCCCTGGTTAATCTGTCATTTTTACCTTTATTAAAATCAAACCGGGACCGCCTTAAAGATGTCGATTGTTTTCTTTTTTAAAAACAACCGGAAGGAACTTTTCGCCATAGCCGTTTATTTAATAACATTTAAAGGGACGACAATTGTTTTATTAAGCATTTCGCTATAAATAAATCGTTGCTTTTGCGACTTAGACAAACATTGATTAAAGAAGTAATAATTGCTTGTAAGTGCCGATGGGCACGATATATTTATAGCAACTGAAACCACAGTCTCAAAAAGTCCTGTCTGGGATGACATGTTACAGTCATACGATTAACCCACAAAACTAACAGTTTGAGCGCTTTTCCCCGAAAAAAAAATGCTGACCTGGATTAAGAGCAAGAGCGGGAGTAAAAGTAAGTTTTTTGTGGAGGAGAGGCAAAGCTAAAGTTAAACGAAATAAGAATTTCAAACGTCAAAATAATATAGTTTATGATAAACTCAGACGCGAAATTAGTCGAAAAAGCTAAAATGGGAGATGACAGGGCGTTCGGGAAATTAGTCAGGCAGTATCAAAATAAAGTGCTGTACCTGGCTTATGACCTTATTGGAAATTATGTGGACGCGCAGGATGTCGCCCAGAATGTGTTTATGCGAGCCTTTAAAAGCCTGTCAATGTTTCAGGAAAAATCAAGTTTTTCAACATGGTTATATCGCATAACGACCAATGCCGCCATTGATTTTCAACGCAGCAGGAAGAGGAAACACGCGATTTCTCTGAATCAACCGACATCCGACAAAAATGGGGACAGAGATTTAATTGATTTTTTGGAAACAAAAGATATGCCGTTTGACAAAAGAATTGAAAATTTGGATATGAAGGATTTAATTGAAGAAACGGCTAAACAGTTGCCCCCTCAACAACGCGCGGCATTTATCTTGAAGTTTTTTCATGATAAAAAAACAGACGAAATCGCGGAAATTTTGGATTGTGATCCGGTCACCGTTCGTGGACATATTTTGCGTGCGACCACCAAATTGAGAGACCAATTGAAGGAAGAGAAATGAAAAAATGCCATAAAAATCATTTAGTTGTTGATTATTTTTTCGACGAATTGGTAGAAAAAGACAAAGAACAATTTCGAAAACATCTGGACTGTTGTGAAGTATGTTCCGCCAGTTTGGCTGCTTTGAGCGAGACGGCGCCAATTATCAAAGAATATAAACGCCAGCTTCCAGATAAAAAGCTAATGCGTTTATACAAAACCAAACTAAAAGAAAAGTTTTACCGACCGTTATCAATAAGCTCTATCGCGGACAAGTTATTCCGAAGCCTTATAATCAAACCCTCGATACCGTTGCGTTTGGCTGAAGCCGGCGCGCTGATATTAATCGGAGTCATTATTGGTAGAATGACCTTTTGGAAATCGTCTCCAAACATCGACTATCAAACCAATGGCGGTTATGAAATCTTGCTTTCATCTGACGGAAAAACATTGGTGGATAATTATCTCCTGGAAGCTGAAATGCTTCTGCTCGATGTTTCCAATTTGAATCCCCTGGAAGATGAACAGGTTTTAATAAATTTGAAACAACTGGCAATGTATCGAAGCCTGCTGCAAAAAACATTACTTTGCCGTGAGCGGGCAGAAAAATTAGATGATGAAAAGTTATTAACCCTGATCGATCAAATTGAACCGATTCTTCTTGACCTTTGTAATTTAGAGCAAGAAACACTGGATGAAACTGTATCAGAGCTCAGGTTCCAAATCCGGGAATCACATCTTTTATTTGAGCTAAAAACAATGAACCAGGAAAAAATTTGAACCTTGTTTGATCGAAAACTAACATTTATGTTCAGACGAGTAAACAGTATAGTGATTTTAGGAGTAAATTTGTTATGAAAAATAAGTCGATTATTTCGCTTATTTTGATTTTAGTGGGATGCTTTCTGGTTTCAAGCGCTGAAGCACAGGATGGTTTTCAGCTTTACTATAAAGCCAAGAAACAAATGCATCTAAAAGAATATGATCAGGCGCTTGAGACTTTTAAACTGTTGATGGTAAAATTCCCGGAAAGTAAATATTTGGATGACGCCCAATTTTGGACAGGTTATGTCAATGGCAAGCAAAAAAAATATTCGGAGTCATTCAGACTTTATGAGGATTTAAAAAAGAATTATCCCAACAGCCCCTGGGTCGATGATGCTGAAATTCAACAGATAGATGTCGCGGAAAAACTGGCGAACAGGGGAGAAAAGCCATACCTGGATTACCTGGTAAAAAAACTTAATTCGCCTGATAAAACAATCAAATACCAGGCATCGATGAGTTTGGCAAAATTAAGAGATGACAGGGCTTTACCGGGTTTAAAGCAAATGGCGAAAAACGGGGACAAGGATATGAGCCGAGTGGCAAGATCATTAATTAAAAAGATTGAGTCAAAAAAACCGCAGCCACGTACAGGCTCCAAAATTATCAAAAAACCAACGCTCAACAATAGAGACAGGAAAACAAAATCGCGGCTGGTGAAGCCAGGCAGGACAAACAAATCACCGACTCGTTCGGGTTCAATTAAGCGACCATCAAAATCGAGCAAACCTCCAACGAGGTCCAGCCCTCCCAGCCGGAAATCATCCGGTCAAAAGTCATCATCAGGGAAAAAGATCAAATGAGCAACATCAGTGGAGAGTTTATTTTTGGGTGAATCATTTGTGTCAATTATAAAAATAAAATGAACGATGGGTGGACCGGTAGCTATTGAATGTGGTAGAGATTACCGGGCTGCCCATTTTTTTAAATCAAAGAAAAATGTTTGCAGAACAAATTACAAAAAATGACGTTGAATAATAAATATATAACATTAGAAAAACATTCAATTTTTAGCAAGTTTGATATTAGTTTATAAACTGTATTTTGACAAGGAGATGAGGATGAAGAAGGTTGCATTATTTATACTGATGTTGACTATTGCACTGCCTCAAATTATATTCGGTCAATATTTTGGAAAGAATAAAGTACAATACGAAAATTTTCATTGGCAATATATTCAATCTGAACATTTTGACATCTATTTTACTGATGGTGGAAAAAGCATTGCGGAATTTGCCGCGGAAATCGCTGAAGCCAGTTATCAGCAATTGCGTGAAGATTTACGCTATGATCTCGTGGATAGAATTAAAATAATCGTGCACAATAGTCACAATGATTTTCAGCAGACAAATGTTGATTTGAGTCCACCGGAAGAATCGGTAGGCGGATTCACAGAATTTTTTAAAAACAGGGTCGTGGTACCTTTTGAAGGCGAGTGGGAAAAATTCCGCCATGTTATTCATCATGAATTAACGCATGCTGTAATGCTGCAAATGGTTTACGGAGCGGGTGTCCAGTCGATTATTACCGGGATGGCGCGGTTGCGCATGCCCTTATGGTTAATCGAAGGATTGGCAGAATACGAAAGCAGGGGCTGGGACACAGAAAGTGATATGTACATGAGAGACGCGACATTGAGTGGATATGTTCCCCCGGTTGACTATCTTTATGGATTTATGGCATATAAAGGCGGACAATCCGTTTTATATTATCTCGCGGAAAAATATGGTGGTGAAAAAATTGGTGAGTTGCTGGGAAAAGTTAAAATAACCAAAAGCATGACGCGGGGATTAAAACAGAGCATTGGAATAGACACCGAAGACCTTACTGAAAAATGGCACATGTATTTGAAGCGTGAGTATTGGCCAGACATCGCAAACAGAAAAGAACCCGAAGAATTTGCAAAAAAAATGACCGACCACAAAAAATGGAGCAACTTTGTAAACAGCGGTCCGGCGATTTCCCCAAAGGGAGATAAAATCGCTTTTCTTTCGGACAAGTCGGGTTACTTTGATATTTACCTGATGAGCGCCATCGATGGCAAAATGATATCTAAATTAGTCAGTGGGCAACAGACCGCCAATTTAGAAGAGCTGCATTGGTTGAGAGCAGGAATAAGCTGGTCACCTGATTCAAAACATATCGTCTTTGCCGCCAAAGCCGGGTCGGAAGACGCGCTGCATATAGTCGATGTAAAGAAAAGAAAAATTGTGCAGGAACATCGTTTTGGTTTGGACGGAGTCTTTACACCGAGTTGGTCCCCTGATGGCGAAAATATCGCGTTCATGGGTATTCAAAACGGTAATGGCGATATTTATTCTTTCAATATTGCCACACAAGAGCTCACCCAAATAACCGACGATGTTTTCTCGGATATTCAGCCGCAATGGTCTCCCGATGGAAAAACAATCGCCTTTGTCAGCGACCGCGGTGATTTGTATGATGAAAACAACATCCCTGCTGATTTTGACATTTACACCGAAGATTACTCTCAAAAAGATATTTATATTATCGATGTCGAAACAAAAAAGCTTAAAAGAATAACCAACACAAACGCTTTGGAGGCATCACCGGTTTTTTCTCCATCGGGTTCAAAGCTGGCATATACCAGTGACGAGAGCGGAATTTATAACATCTACATATATGACCTTGAATCAGGGATGAATTATCCGATCACCGATGTTTTGACCGGAATATTTAATTTATCCTGGCACGGTGATGAAAAAAAACTGGCTTTCACTTCGTTTTACCAGGCGGGATATGACATTTACCTGATGCGAAATCCCCTGAAAATAAAGCCTGGTGATATTCAGTTAAAAGAAACGAATTTTATTAGCAAGCATCATGAAACCCGTCGCGGTAAAAAGCGGGCTTTTGTTTATGAAAAGGCGTTAGGCAAAGAGCTGCTGCCCAAGAACAATTATGAAGATTTTGTGTTTGACGAAAAATTCAAAAAAGGCAATATTGAAGTAAACGAAAAAGAAAAATCTGTTTTCCTCGATTCGGCTGATTTCAAATTGTCAGACGGGAATTATAAAATAAGCAAATACAAAATTAAATTTTCCCCGGATCTCATTTACGGGAACGCGGTTTATGACCAGTTCTTCGGTTTACAGGGAATGACACAAATCGCGCTTTCTGATGTGTTGGGAAATCATCGCGTAAATATTTATACCAACCTTTTTTATGATTTAAGAAATTCTAATTACCAGTTTTCCTATTTTTACCTGCCGAAAAAAACAGACTTTGGTGTTGGCGCTTTCCATTATGCCTATTATTTCTATATCTGGGATTACAATATTGGCTGGGTGCGAGACAGAAATTATGGGGCTAATTTGTACATGTCCCACCCATTTTCTAAATTCAGACGATTTAATGGCGCCCTGACCTGGCTGGCAATTGAACGTGATTTTATTAACACGCCGGAAATAAGCAGCGACGCGAGGAATTTTTTAATTGCGGACTTGTCTTTAGTGAATGACACCGTTTTGTGGGGAATTACGGGTCCGGTAAATGGTAATCGCTATTCGGTTGATTTAAGATATAGCCCCAAAATTGGCAGTCAGGGAGTTGATTTTGTAACTTTAAAGATGGATTACAGGAAATATTTCAAGATCGGGAAAGACTACAATTTTGTTTACCGTCTGAGCGGTGGCGCGAGCGCCGGAAAACAGCCGCAGCAATTTTTCCTTGGCGGAACGTCCGGGTGGCTGAACTACAGAACGCGAGACGGACTCAGGGTGCGAAACCTGGAAGACATTTATTTTAGCACATTTGAACTGCCTATGCGAGGCGCCTTCTATTATGAAAGAAACGGAGACCGGTTTTTCCTGAATAACATGGAATTCAGGTTCCCGCTGATTCGCTATTTCCTGATGGGTTGGCCCCTGCCGATTGGATTCCAGAACATCCGTGGCGTGTTATTTACTGACATTGGCGGCGCGTGGTATGGTGATGATTTCCGGGGAATCGACGCGTCAAGAGGAGGTCGTCCTGCATTAAAAGACATTTTCTTTGGTTATGGTGTTGGCGCGAGAATGAACCTGGGTATGTTCGTTATCAGACTCGATGTGGCGTGGACATCAGATATCCGGAATTATACAGACGGACCGTTTTATTACTTTTCCATCGGACCGGAATTTTAATCAAAAAATCATACAGACTTTTTCAAATAAGCTGATCGGAAAAAAATATGAGATTCTATCGAATAAAAACTATCTTGTTAACTATCCTCACAATCGTGTTTATTCAGAATGCTTTTGGACAAATGATGTCAAAGGGATCGGGTTTAGCAGCCACAAAAGATATGT
Organism: Candidatus Zhuqueibacterota bacterium 4572_119; assembly: GCA_002084535.1. GTDB lineage: Bacteria > Zhuqueibacterota > Zhuqueibacteria > Thermofontimicrobiales > Thermofontimicrobiaceae > NBLI01. Next base: position 1,987 of record NBLI01000026.1, on the reverse strand, counting down.
TCGGACCTGCCTTGTTTTTATATAAAACTGCCATTTTCCAATCAGAGCAATTTGAAGAAAAGGATAGGCTGGATGTTTACGTCGCTTTTGCCAATGATATTTTGCAATTTGTAAAAGAAAGAGAAGGAATTTTTTCCGCTGAATATGAGCTGCTTATTTCTGTTTTTGATAAAAAGAAAAACCTTGTTGGCGAGTATTCGGAGATACAAAAAATTGAGGAAAATAATTTTAACCTCACCAACAACAGGAGGCTCAAAAACCGTCATAAATTTTCGTTTCATTTGAGTCCGGCAGTTTACGAACTGGTTATAAACCTGACTGATCATGACACACAAAAAAGCCTGAAACGTAAGAAAAAAATCAGTAAAAAGAATTTTAAAACTGGTCGCTCAATGTTAAGTGATGTCTTGTTTGGAAATTTATTGCTGCTAAATTCTGAAGGAGAAATTGAAAGGTTTGATACCAATTTAACCGGTAAATTTTTTAATCCGGATTCTTCATTTTGGGCTTATTTTGAAATTTACCCAAAAAATCCTGCTGACAGTATAAATGTAACGTATTCAATTTTGGACGCGAATAGCGATGCCGTCACGCGAAAGACAATCACATTATTACCGGACAAACCAATTGTACCGTACCTTCTTGATATAAGTAAATACGTAAACATGTCAGGACATTATTCCCTGATTATCAACTGTCACCAGGAAAAGCAAACGACCGAAAAAGCCAAGTTTTCCGTGGTTTGGAGAAATACTGAATTTACAAAAATGAATATTGAACAATCCATTAAAACAATGCGGGAATTTATTCCCATCAAGGAATATCGCTATTTAATGGAAGCGCCCGACAGTGTTAAAAAAGCCTATTATAAAAAATTTTGGGAAGAACGGGATCCCACACCGGAGTCCAAAAAAAACGAACTGTTGGACGAGTTTAACAGGCGGGTAGAATTTTCCAATAATTACTTTTCAGTGCACGCGTTGAAGATAGAAGGCTGGCGCACTGATCGCGGAAAAATTTATTTAAAATATGGCACACCTTCGGAAGTAGAGCGCAACATGGAGCAAATAAACTTGCCTCCTTTTGAAATCTGGTATTATCATAAACATCAAAGACGCTTTGTTTTTGAGGATAAATCCGGTGTCGGGGATTTTAAGTTGGTGCGGGTGGAGTAACAATTTAAAACATGAATAATTTTTATAGCGGACTTTTTCATACAATTGATTGGAACTTATTCTTTCTGGCAAGTTTCCTGTTCTTCGCCGGGGTTCTCGCCGCCATCCCGGTGGTTAAAAAGGATATCACTTTTTTGCTGCTTTACCCTCTTTGGGTTTGGAAAAAACTCAAAGAAATATTAGAGAAGAATAATTCATTTTTAAAATTATTTTTCCTGATCTTTGTTTTTAATTCCCTTTCCTTATTCACGAATTTTTTATCCGGATTTGGAATTATTCTACCGTATTTACTCTTGCTTTTCACGGGATTAAATGTGGGGATTATCGGGTATAAAGAGGGTAAATTAAAAGCGCTTTTTGTAATGTTTTTATCTCCGCACGCGTTTTTTGAATTACCCGCCCTTTGGATGAGCGCGATGCTGGGAATGAAAATCGGCGCCAATCTTGTTTCTTCGGCAACGGAAATTTTCGATTTGTTTGGCTTGGGGTTGTTGTTTTTTGGGGGGATAATTATTCCATTGTTGTTGATCGCCGCGTTGATTGAATCCGCGTTGATTCGGATTTCGATTATTTCGCTAAAGCAATCCCCTCCTCTTCCTGCTGAACCACTCCAAACTCAAGAGCAAAATCACAGCAATGAGCAATAGAAGCTTACTCCACAATTCCCATTCGCGGGATTCGACTGATTCTCTGACAGGGAAAGATAACAAAGTATCCAGGGAAGCGAAATTGCTATCATCGATATATTGACCGCCCGATCTCAATGCCAGTTGTTTCAGGAAATTTTCATCGATGCGCGTGTTCTGATATTC
>NBLI01000236.1 GCA_002084535.1 Candidatus Zhuqueibacterota bacterium 4572_119 | reverse complement strand
ACGAACCAGATCGCCTGGGCAATTGTCAGCGCGACGGCTACAACGGTATTAGCTTTTGTCCCGCTTATGATGATGGGAGAAGTTACCGGTGATTTTATTCGCAGCATGCCGGTTACGGTTGTTTACACACTGACCGCGTCTTTACTGGTTGCCCTGACTTTGACGCCATTTCTTACAAGCAGGTTGTTGAAAATTGAAAAAACAAAAAAAGAGAGCAAAATTCAAAAACTATTAAGTTATTTCATTGAAGTACCCTATCGAAAAACTTTAAAATATGTGCTTTCGCACAGCAAGATGATTCTTATGACAGATCAGGCAACAAAATTTGTGGAATCGTTACTTGCTTCCAGAAAAGAGATTGATCGTTTCGCTGCTAATATCGGGCGTGGTAATCCAAGGGTTTATTATAACATTATAGAAAAGCAGCAGCAAAGTAATGTCGCGCAAATTTTTGTCCAATTGAAAGAAACAAATTTAGAAACAATGGCAGCCTTGATTTCCGACTTGCGCCACGAATTCTCAAAATATCCCGGAGCAATGATTAAAATAAAAGAGCTGGAACAAGGACCACCAGTCGAAGCTCCCATTGCCATAAAAGTGCTGGGCGATAATTTAGATATTTTGAAAGAATATGCCATTGAAGTTGAAAAGATGTTCCTTACAACAGAAGGTACAATTAACATTGAAAACCCGTTGAGGACTTCCAAAACAGACCTGGTAGTAAATATCAACCGAGCTAAAGCTGGCATGCTGGGCGTACCGCTGGTGGAGATCGATAAAACTGTCCGAGCCTGCATTGCTGGTTTAACGATTTCAAAATATACGGATGAAATTGGAAAGGAATTCGACATTGTCATCCGGCTGCCATTTGAGGAAAAACCTTCTTTAGCAGATTTTGACAAAATTTATGTGACGTCTGTAATCGGCGCGCAAATTCCGTTGAAGCAATTGGCTTCCATCGAATTTAAAGCCAGCCCCCAGGAAATATCCCATTACAACCTGAACCGAAGCGTAACCCAGACGGCTGATGTTTTGCCCGGGTATTCGGTTGATTTAGTCACCAAAAATATCATCAAAAAGCTGGATAGTTACAACTGGCAAAAAGGATACCGCTATTATGTCGGCGGTGAATTAGAAAAAAGAGATGAATCATTTGGCGGGATGTTCAAAGCCATCATTATCGCAGTGATCGGAATTTTTGGTGTGCTGGTGTTGCAGTTCAAATCATTTTCCCAGCCGCTCATTGTTTTTTCTGCCATTCCGTTGGCAATCATCGGATCCATTTGGGCGTTATTGATTACAGGTTACAGCTTTTCATTCACCGCGTTTATTGGATTGACCAGTTTGGTGGGGATTGTAGTCAACAATTCAATTATTTTAGTTGATTACACAAACAAATTGCGCGAAGAAGGAAAGGACTTAATCAGCGCTTTGAAAGAAGCCGGAGAAACCCGTTTCAGACCAATCATTTTTACGACCGGAACAACCATTGGCGGTTTGCTGCCACTGACACTTCAGGGCGGTACTTTGTGGGCGCCCATGGGCTGGACTATTATTGGTGGATTGTTGGTTTCTACTTTTTTGACTTTAGTTGTTGTGCCGGTTTTGTATCGGGTTTATAGCCGGGCTTTCTGATTGGTGATTGGTGGTGCGCTAACGAACTACCTTAAGCGTACACATATTCGTTTAAACTGTTAATATCAGAACGATATAATTAAACATAACATGTCAAGTAGAAATGCAATTGTTGCGCATTGATAAAATAAGGTGAGAAATATTAGTATGTTAGATTATATTGTTAATGAGTTTTCAAAAACAAAGCATCTTTTTGGTAAAAACCAGGTATTTTTCAATCAAAACAAAAACTGTTTATATTGAAGTTATAGCACCATAATTTATGAAAAAACTTAAAATACCTGGTTTTTAGAATGGACCCATCAATAAATTTTAAATTGAATATTGGCAAACAAGGAGAAAGCTTATGAAACGGTTGCAGGTTGTTGTACTGGTTGTCTGTCTGGTTTTAACAATGGTTAGTGTTCAGACAAATGCGGCGCCGGAAGAAGGCAAATCATCTGGAGTGAATTTTCTAAAAACGAATTTTTCCGAAGCGCTTGCTAAAGCTGTCAAAGCCAATAAACCATTGATGATCGATTTTTGGTCTGATGGCTGAGGCGGCTGCAAACAGTTAGACCGGGCGGTCTTTCAGGATGCAAAAGTGGGTAAATTTGTAGATGAACATTTAATAGGTCTTCGCGTCAACGGCACCAAAGGTGAGGGCAAAGAGTTGCGTAAGAAATACGAGGTACGAGGTTTCCCGACAGTTCTTTTTCTGAATGGTAACGGAGACGAAATTGACCGGATTTTCGGTTACAGTGGTAACAAAGAAGCGACCTTTGAAACTATCCAGGATTACGCGCAAGGTAAAAATACCCTGGTGAGTTATCAGGCAAAAATAGCGCAGGACCCGGATAATATTGAACTGAACTTTAAGCTGGCTCAAAAACACAGCTCACGCTGGGAAGCGGAACAAGCAAAACTATATTTTGAAAAAGTTCTCAAGCTCGATCCTGCTGACAGCAAGGGCTTTAAAACGGAATCTGTTTTTAACCTAAATGTTTATAAAGCGAGGTATAAACAGAACGTGGAACCATTGCAGAATTTTATGGACAAAAATACGGATGAAAAATATTTCGAAACCGGGTATTCCAATTTATTAAGGTGTTATTCAAAAGCAAAAGATCAGGACAAGGTCGTTGCGACTTATGAAGCAGCAGTAAATAAAATGGCTTCTAATCACAATATTTTTAATGCTTATGCCTGGTTCATTTACGAAGAGAAATTGGCTCATAAGTACGACCGTGGGATTGAGCTGGCAAAGAAAGCAGTAAAATTGAAACCCGACGCAGCCCATATCTGGGATACGCTTGCCTGGCTCCAGTTTGAAAAAGGCAATAAAAAAGCAGCGATTAAGGCGATGAAAAAAGCGGTGGAAATTGCCCCGGAAGTTAAAGGATATAATAAGAATTTGGAGAAGATGGAACAGAGTGATTCGTAAAATTACAAATTTTAGTCATGTTACTTTTTTAAAAAGGCGGATGCAATATATTCCGCCTTTTTAATTTTATGTAATATCGTAATGCCTCAGTTAATAGTGGCAGACAGAGATGTCGTACACTTCAACTAAGTAATAAATTGTGCACTCAACAATTACAATTTCAAGTGTGCGACATCTTGAATACTCCCATAACTGAATATCGTTTTTTTTGCTTGACTTATTGATGGAAAATATTTTTATTATAACTATTCCGCCAAAAATAAAAAAGCTCGGAGCACCAACGCCGAGCTTTTTTGAAGGAGAAAAGCACCAAGATGATTTATTTATAAGGAACACATTAAGGGAGGTTTAGGGTCTATATAAAAAGTTAAAATTGTTTACGAGCGGGCGTGCTTCACATCCCATCATCACCTCTCAAATTCTGAGTTAATCCCGGCACGCCCTATTATTTTCTCAATTCACTTCTATACATAACAAATCCCATGCCACAGTTTATAACAATCGAAAATAATCAATAGTAACAATAGGTTATAGCTTGTTCGTCCGCTTTTCTTTTAATGTCAGCTAAATTCCAGAAGCCGGGTTTTGTTTAATTCTCGACAGTATTTTTCAATGTTACAAATATGTTTTTGCATAAGAGACTATTATTAAATTGATTAGTTTGATAAATGGATTATTGTTCAAAATCCGGCATTTAAACAATAAAAATTAAAGACCGAACAGTAAATAATAAGTTGCTGTTTTGGAATTGTTTTATTAACTTGATTTGAAACATAGAGTGATTCAAAACCGTATGCGCGCATGAATATTTTTTTTATCCCAAATTATTAATTCTAATCAACAAATTTATAGGAGTTAAAAAAATGATTGAAATTGAACAAAGAGAAGATATTCAGCCCGTTTGCCCTTTTTGCAAAAAGGAGATTAAAAAGGTTAGTTTTCAGGAATTGGATGGACACCTGGGGAAGCGGTACCTGTATTTCTGCCCAGAATGCCGGTCGGTTTTGGGTGTATCTCACCGGAAGGGATTTTGGATGGGGTAAATTTCTAATGTTGTAATAAATAAATTTTTATCATATTAATCGCGGTTGAACTATCGTAATTGAAAGGAAATATTTTGCCGGAATATCCGGACGTAACCATTTATATTGAACGATTAAACGCGATACTTCAAAACCAAACCATGCTCAATATCCGGTTAACAAATCCCTTTATTTTGAGGACTTATGAGCCATCGGTCTCTGCTTTGGCTGGCAAGAAGATTCGTAAGTTTACCCGGCTCGGAAAACGGATTGTTTTTGAATTTGAGGACGATTTATTCCTTGTGCTGCACTTAATGATTGCCGGAAGGCTTCACTGGAAAAAAGCCGGCGCCAAAGTACAGGGCAAAATTGGTTTGGCGGCATTTGACTTTTCCGGTGGCACGCTTATGCTCACTGAAGCCGGGACCAAAAAACGGGCGTCAATCCATATTGTTCAGTCGAAGGATGAATTAAATCAATTTGACAAAGGCGGATTGGAAGTTTTTGATGCTTCGCTTAAAGAATTCAGCCTGCGGTTGACAGCGAGCAATCACACGCTTAAACGGGCGTTGACTGATCCGTGGCTATTCAGCGGAATAGGAAACGCGTATTCGGACGAAATATTACACAGGGCAAAACTCTCTCCCATTCAACTCACTCAGAAAATGAAAACGGAGCAGATAAAAAAATTGTTTCAATCAACCAAAACTGTGTTGCTGGAATGGACAGAGCTGTTACGTCAGGAAGCAGGTGAAGGCTTCCCGGAAAAGGTCACCGCGTTCAGGGAGGAAATGGCAGTCCACGGTAAGTACGGGAAACCGTGTCCGGTTTGTGCTTCCAAAGTCCAGCGCATCCGCTATGCAAACAATGAAACCAACTATTGCCCGACCTGCCAAACCAAAGGGAAATTGTTGGCTGACCGGGCGTTATCCCGGTTGCTGAAAAGTGATTGGCCAAAATCGCTGGATGAATTGGAGGAGAGGCTTGGGAAAAATAAATAGAAGTGAAATAGTTTGGCTCATCTCCTGAATTTTATTCAAGCTTTTTTGAAAATACTTCTTCATATTTATAACCAGAATTATTCAC
>NBLI01000235.1 GCA_002084535.1 Candidatus Zhuqueibacterota bacterium 4572_119 | reverse complement strand
TTTTCTGTCAATCCACTCTGCTTTAGTTCATCACAATAATCGGAAGTACGCCTGTCCTGCCAGACAATGGCATTACATAACGGCTGCCCTGTTTCCCTGTCCCAGACGATTGTTGTTTCACGCTGGTTGGTAATCCCAATTCCGGCAATTTCCTCCGCCTTAATACCAGCTTTTTTTATTACCTCTTTGGCAACATCGAGTTGACTGGACCAAATTTCTTTTGGATTGTGTTCAACCCATCCTGGTCTGGGATAAATTTGCTTAAATTCTTTTTGTTCAATACCGATGATGTTTCCTAATTTGTCTATCAGCAGCGCCCGTGAGCTTGTAGTTCCCTGGTCAAAAGCCAGGATATATTTTTTTCTTGTCATCAATCATATCCTATAAAAAAGTGAAATAAATAGCATATATCTATTGTTAATGATTGTTTTTCCTGTATTTTTTTTTGCCGAAGAAATATTTCTCTTTATTAGCATTGCCGAAATATTTAAAAAAATAATTTAAAAATCAAGGGAAAAAAATCATACGTTATTTCGCGTCCAATAATCTTCCACTTTATCGCCTAAACTTTTTTTCTGCTCATCATTCAAAAATGAAGCATTTACCGCGTTCAGCGTTATTGTTTTGAGATCATGAAGGGAAAATACATCTCTTTGATGGAGATAAATAAATTCATCGGTTAGTGTTTTTCCAAACATGGTGGGATCATCTGAATTAATAGTTATGTTTAATCCCTCGTTGAAAAATGACTTGACCGGGTGTTTTTCAAGCGATAAAAAAATACCTGTTTTTAAATTACTATTCACACAAATTTCCATTGGAACCTGGTCTGTTTTTAATTTTTTCATGAGAATCGGGTCTTCTATGGCACGGACACCGTGACCGATTCTTTCCGCTTCGAGTACCTCCAAAGCAGACCAAACAGATTCTGGGCCCGCGGCTTCTCCGGCGTGAGCCACAAGATGCAAGCCTTCCTTTTTTGCCTCTTTAAAAACATCCGCAAATAATTCATTGGGAAATTTTTGCTCGCTCCCCCCCAGTCCGATCCCAATTATTCCTTCGTTACGATAAGGTAAAACCTGCCGAAACCGTTCGACGCTTGAATCCGCGCCCACGTCCCGGCTGATATCGGCAATTAATTGGCAGCAAATTCCGAAATCAGTTTTTGCTTTTTTAACAGCTTCGATAATAGCTTCAGTGATAGCTGGCGCGGATATGCCGCTGGGAGCAAAATCCCACGGTGAATAGAATGCTTCTACATAAACAATGCTTTGTTCATGTAGATTTTTCATTGTGTGATAAATAGTATATTCAAAATCTTCGGCTTCCCGGAAAAAATCATTTTTCCAGCACCAGGTTTCAATAAAATGAGAAAAATCCCTGAATTGAAATTTTTCTTCTAAACTTCCCACGTTACTTATCCCCGAAACGCCCCCATATTTGTTAATCAGATCGAATAACGACTCTATAGTAAAAGCACCTTCCAGGTGCAGATGAAGCTCGACTTTTGGCATGTTTTTGATGAACTCTTCAGGATTAGTTTTAGTAATCATTTTGGAATCCCCTGTGGATTACTGGCAGTAATTATAACATTCATTTATTAAAAATATGTGATCGGGGCTTCTGTTCAGCAAAACAGAAGAGCTTTATCATTCCGGGCTTGTCCCGGAAGCGCCTTGGCGTGCCGGAACGACACGAATTTTTTATTCTTAAAATATTATCTAACTCCACATTACAACATAATAAAACAATTAGTTAGAGTATATTTTTCTAAATAGAGAACCTTGTCATTTTTAATAATTTAAAGAAATTGAATCGATTCAAAGAAAAAATTGAAATTTCCAAAATATCTCATCAATATTTATATAATCAATTAGAAAAGCAAGAAAAAATTAATCACAATCATCGAATCAGCGCTCGCGCTAAAACAACGGATAGAATAAAATCAGGCGTTATTTCAATGGTAACAAATTAATAAAAATCTTATTTAGCTAAAACTAACTTAATGCTTTGTTGAAAGCTACCCGTGGTCATTCGGCAAATATAAGTACCTGAACTTTGAAAAATACCGCCACTATTTTTTCCATCCCATGAAAGCAGATGAACGCCGTACCAGGTAATTTTTCAGTTCGATAAGTCCATTAATCACAGCATCGTTCGTCGCGGATTCGAACGACATATTGTTATGAGTGATGGCGCTGGCGTGTTGACGAATGAAGTTGAAGGTATTTCCTGTTGATGTACGATCAAAACCATTAACAATCAGAATGGGAAGCACGGTATCTGCTCTGGCGATACCGGCAAGTACTTCCGATTCCATTGATACTCCCGCTGTGTTTTCAGCTTTCAGTTTAAAATAAATAATACTGTCGCACGGCTGATTTGTCAGGATAAATTCGTTCCCTGTAAATTGAACAGGTAAATCAAAATTTAAACCATCTCCGCTTAGATAAAGATTGTAAAAATCTACTTTCGCGTCCGGAGTGATTAAAATTTTCAGACCGCCGCCCTGTTCATTTAATATACCAAATGAACTTGGTTTATCAGGTATTTCTTCATCCAGAATGTAGGTTGGTTGGGACATGGCGCCGTTTTCATCACTCAACAATCTATAAAGTACGTCATCGCGTAGAACGTCCTGAATTGTTTTCACTGTACCATCAACAGCAATTTCCGCATCCAGAAACCGGATTCCGTGACTGTAGTCCACATATGTATTAATATGAATATTGGTGAGCGGTTGAATGGGTTCGCCATTTAGCTGATGCCAGCCATAAATGACTACATGACCCGGACGTGACGGATCGGCAATTTTATTACTCAGAACAACATCCTTTTTTGTCCCGCCTGTCAATTGTCCCAATTCACCTCCAACGGCAAGACGTTGGCTTTCAATGGCTGCATTATGCTCAATGAATTTTGAAACCTGTTCGTTTTCATTACCTACCGGCGCATATGTTACTGGTTCCAGTTTGATTTCAGAATTTAAATAAATCTGATCAACCAGTTTCCGAGTAGGCATACAGCCACCAAAAAAATCCGCTGCCTTTTGAGCAGTCAAAGGACCCATGGGAATTCGGCAAAAATCACTATCCGAACCAATCGCCATATAATCGGGCATGACCCGGTAAGTAACTTGATGACTGTTACCGTTGGCATCAGTGAAGGTGGTCTCAAATTCTTTTAACTCCCTTAAAAAATAAGGCAGATTCCCAGTCAACAATTCTTCCAGAATTGCCTCCTCTCTGTCCACGAATGACATATTATTTACATCATGCATGAATTGAGATCCGGTTCTCGCGTCCGGCGACCGGGGAGGTATCTGGAAATTGCTTTTAGTCAGTTCTTCTGCCTGCACTAAATTCGAGTATGCCCTTTCTCCGTAGTACTGGTATTCTTCATTCTCCAGGGGCGTTCCGGTGAGCATGCTATGAATAAAGCCGTTGCGCTCTACCTGGACGGTATGAAAGATTAATTTTTCCGGATTTTTTTTAAGCAAAATTTTTATCCTTCCACCAATAGCGGAATGACGGATAAATTCATCATCTTCTTCAGTTTCAAAGGGATAAAAGTTGGCAAAATAACGCTGCATGAGCCGGCTACGATACCATGTACCACCAGTGGCGGATACGATTGCCTGCCCCTGGTACAATGCAACGCTGTCATTATACGCCAGAACACATAGGGAATGATCTGGCGATGCGTTCAGCCAATTGATCATTTGGTCACCGTAAACATTTTCATAGCCATAATTACTGTCCAAAAAACAGATGCGATCAACATAGTCCGGAATTTCCGAAAAAGCGTCTAAAAATGAAAAAATAAACCTGCCTCCACCACTGTGCCCTGTTAGTATAATAAAAGGCTGATAGTCTTTGAAGAATGACTTGAGGTATTCAATTGTCGTTTTCACGATACCCGCGTAATTGTTATATTTGCTTTTCCAAAGCGGCCAACTTAGCTGTTTTGTCTCCAGATAAACCGTGACCAGGTTGTACTCAATTATTTTACGGCGAAGGAACCGGGTTTGAGCGCCGATATGCTGGATGTCAAAATGCCAGTCGTCGCCAGGTTGTAATATCTTCCCCACGGTATGTTCAATTGTGTTTCCGTTCGGTAAGGCGAACAGCGCGATACCCACAGGTTTGTTGATGTCAAATGAATCAGCTTCGGGAGCGTTAATATGAATACGCATTTCCGGATTGAAATTGAAGGTGATGACTTGTTCATTAAAATAAGAGCTCACAGAAAATCCGGGAAGTCTCCCCGTCGATTCAGTAACTGAAAACACCTTTGAAGTATCTAGGCAATATAACAATATCCAGATCAGAAAAAGCGTTGGAAATTTTTTTAAGTTCAATTAAAAGCTCCTTTGTTAATTGTTGGCTTATTCAAATTGTATGAAAATGAATAGCGTGTACTAAAAACAATAGAGTGCGTTCAACATAGACATTGATTTTTCTTGTTTAAGAATAGTAAAAAAAAGTAATAATTACAAGAATTATTTCTTTTGATAAAAGGTGATTGATAATTATTGCTTTTACAATAACACAGGGATTTATCTTAATAGAAAAGTAAAAAATTCAATGGTATTTCCAGCTTGCATTATTGGTTTTGTAGTAATACCTCAGTTACAGGTGGCAGACAGAGATGTCGTACACTTCAACTAAGTAATAAATTGTGCCATCAACAATTATATTTATTGATTTCATAGATAGTATCAACAATTGAAATTTAAAGTGTGCGACATCTTGAATACTCCCATAACTGAGGCGTTACGTTTTGTACTTGAATTTTCTTGCTTTTAACCTGTGAAATTGGTAATATATATCAAAAGGCATTTGATATTAGGATTGCAATTTAATGAAAAAGGGTGTACTGCTTTGAAAGAAATCGTCTGTGATGATAACGGAATTTTTATTTTACCCGACGGAAGAAAGTTGAGTTATTCCGTTTATGGTAATCCTGATGGCAAACCGGTTCTATTTTTTCATGGCATTCCCGGCACCAGATTACAAAGATCCCCGGACTTGAGAATTTTCCACAAATATCCCTTTCTGGTTTATGCTTTGGATAGACCGGGCTATGGTAATTCGACTTATCAAAAGAATCGCAATCTGCTTAATTGGGCGGACGATGTGCTTGCCTTTACCGAAAGTCAGGGCATTGGCAAGTTTGGTGTCATGGGCGTTTCAGGCGGTGGTCCATACTCGCTGGCATGCGCCTATAAAATCCCGGAAAAACTTTCAGCAGCGATAGTAATCAGCGGGCTGGCACCGCTTTATTTAAAGGAGACATTCCATCAATTTCCCAAAGGCGGACAGCTTCTTTTTCGATCAGCTAAAATTACACCTTTTTTGATCCGTGGTTTGTTTTCGATTCTCTTCAGACAACTTCACCTGCCATTGGATACCGCATTTCAAAGTTTTCTGGGACAGCTTCCGGAGAAAGATAAAAGACT
>NBLI01000025.1 GCA_002084535.1 Candidatus Zhuqueibacterota bacterium 4572_119 | reverse complement strand
GAAATGTCAAACTGCTGAAAAAGGGAATTGGCGACTACAGCGCCTGGGGAATGGGATTTGATATTGGCGCGCTCTGGCGCGTGACACGAAACTGGAATGTTGGCGCAAATTTGCAGGACGCGACAACCACGCTTTTAGTCTGGGATACGGGCAGGCAGGAGGCGATTATTCCTACCGCAAAGATTGGTACCGCTTATTTTTGGCAGTCTTCCTGGATTGCCGGGAAAATTATTCCCGCGTTTGATTTGGACATGAGATTTGAGAATCGGCAGTATGCTTCTCAATTCAATGTGGGAAGCATCAGCTTTGATACCCATTTTGGACTGGAGTATCAATTCAAGCAATTAATGGCAATTCGTTTGGGAACAGACACGGGAAGATTTACTGCCGGAGTCGGAATTAAGTTTCCGAAGTTAAACGTGGATTATGCTTTTTTGAGCCATGATGAACTTGGTGATACGCACCGGATTTCACTCAAATTGACCATTGAAGAAGAAAAATTTAAGCGGAAAGCACGCTAATAAAATATTTATTAGTATGAGATTCTTTTTTGGGCGAATCCGAAATCTTTTGATTCAACAACAAATTTCCCATATAAAATTAGATTCGTTGGTTTTTGAACGAATCTCTGGCACTATTCTGGTTTATCCGGGTTGGGTCAGTGGGACAAATTTTCACAATTAACTTTGCAGTGATTTATAAAGAAATATGTAAAATTAATCTGTTTGGATTTAAATTTATAAAATATTTTTCCAAAAATAATATTAGGTTTCAAAAAGTTAATAGTCTTAAAAAAGGTCTTTTGAAAGACCTTTTTGTGTTTTAAATATTGATGTAAATATATAGAAAAAAAGAAAAAACAAAAAAAATCGTTTGACAATTACTAAAAAAATTTGTATAATTCAAATCGTACTTAATTTATTGGTTATAATTGATTAGTGATGGTGATTTAATGATAACAAGCATGACAGGGTTTGGGCGCGCGGAGGTAAAAGAAAGGGAATTAGAGGTTCTCGCGGAGATTCGTTCAGTCAATAATCGCTTTTTGGATATTCAGGTTCGGCTGCCAAAACAGTTTTTCCATCTGGAACATGAGGTTAAAGCTTTGGTAAAAAAGTTCGCGCTGCGAGGAAGAATAAATGTTTTCGTGAATACAAAAATATTAGCTGATGACGAAATTAATGGATTAACTATAAATGATGAATCGGTCAATAATTACATTCGGCTGGCTAAAATACTTAAAGAGAAATATAATATTGAAGGCAAACTCAGCCTTGACCATCTATTAACTTTTACCGATATTTTTACTTACGATGATGACTCACAGCTAAAAGAAAAACTTTGGAAAGCCGTAAAATTAACGCTTGTAAAGGCACTGGAAAATTTTCAGCAAATGCGCCAGGAGGAAGGTTCTGAATTAGCAGCAGATTTAATTAACCGGATTAAAATACTGGAACAAAAAGTTGCTCTTATAGAAAAAATGTCTGCGGAACGATATGGCGATGAACTTGTGAAACTGAAGCAGCGCGTCAGAGAAATAATTGAAGATGAAAATATTGAGGAAACGAGGCTGGAAACTGAAATTGCTTTAATGATGAGCCGCCTGGATGTTACTGAAGAGTGCGTGCGCTTCAAAAGCCATAATAAACTGTTTTTAAGTTCATTGGAATCAAAAGAAGCAGCAGGACGAAAGCTAAATTTTTTATTGCAGGAAATGACCAGGGAAGCAAACACGATTGGGTCTAAAGCTAATCACGCGGACATTTCGCATTTGGTAGTTGGGATTAAAGAGGAGATTGAGAAGATTCGTGAACAGGTGCAAAATATCGAATAACTTTTATTCATCTCCATAAATCATTCAATTCGCTAAATGGTTAAGTATTAAAATTAGAGGAAAAAGCCATGATGATAAGCATCGGGTACAGAAATTACATTTCTGTCGATCGTATCGTAGCAATTATCTCCCCTGATTCCCGACCGACTAAAAATATGATCAACGGAGCCAGGGAGAATAATAAAATTGTCGATGCGACAATGGGCAAAAAGACCAAATCAGTAATTGTTACGAACAGCAATCATGTTGTTCTTTCAGCCAATTCCCCAGATACGATCGTGCATCGAACAAAAGCGCTTGGCATGAAATTGAATTTTGGTGAGGATGATTAATACAGGATTTATGAGTGGATTTTTAATATTATTTTCTTCTCCTTCAGGTGGTGGAAAATCAACGATTATCAAAGAAATTTTGAAAAAGTACCCGGACGAATTTGTCTATTCAATTTCAACGACGACCCGGACTCCAAGACCTAATGAGAAAAATGGAAGAGATTACAATTTTCTCAGCAAAGAGGAATTTCTGGCAAAAGTTGAAAAAAAACAATTCATTGAGTGGGAAGAAGTTCATGGGTATTATTACGGCACTGACCTGGAATTTATTAATTCTTGTTTGAATCAATCCAGGAACGTACTGTTGGATATTGATGTGAATGGCGCCTTGGAAGTCGCTTCAAAGCTTAGAGAAAAGGTAATCACATTTTTTATTAAACCTCCATCAATGGAAGAATTAATATCGCGCCTGAAAAATCGAAATACGGATTCTCCGGCTGAAATTGAAAATCGTTTGAAAAGAATTCCCATGGAGATGGAAAAATCGGCTCTGTTTGATCATGTAATTATTAATGATGATTTAGAAAAAACAGTTGAAAAGATTTTGCACATAATTAAAGAACATTCACATAAATGATGGGATTTAATTTTATCATTCTTTACTATACTTGAATTACAGTTATTATTTTAACATATATTATTTACAAAGAGTTATTGGAGGTAGCATTTTATGAAAGATACTGTATCTATACAAGATTTGGGAAAATACAGCGATAGTATTTATGAAGCCATTGTTGTAATTTCAAAACGGGCTCGCCAGATTAATGAAGAGCAAAAGAGAAAAATTGAAATGGAAACAGGCATAAATGATTCAATAAGTGATTCTGATGAAGACGATGATGATTTTTTATTGAATAAAGAAGAGCAAAGAGATCTTCGACTTCCCAAGCCGACACAACTCGCCATGCAGGAGTTTATCGAAGGGAAAATCAAATTTGATTATGGTGTTGAAAAAAATGACGAAAAATAGACTTTGTCATGTTTGAAAATAAAAATATATTGATTGGAATTACAGGCGGCATCGCCGCTTATAAAACATGCGAGTTGATTCGCGAGATAAAAAAAAATCGCGGCAATGTTCGCGTGGTAATGACCAAAGCAGCCAGCAAATTTATCACGCCGCTTACTTTGGCAACCCTTTCAGAAAATCCTGTTCTTTCAGAATTGTTTACCAATGAATTTACTAATACGACCGTCCATATTGATTCGGCAAGGTGGGCGGATGTCATTCTAATTTGTCCGGCAACTGCCAATACAATTGGAAAAGTTGCCGCGGGAATCGCTGATAACCTGTTAACTACACTGTTGTTAGCGGCTACGGTGCCGGTGATTATTTGTCCGGCGATGAATAAAGAAATGTTTCGCGATAAATTGTTTCAGGACAATGTTGACAAATTAGCTCACTATGGCTATGATTTTGTTGACCCCGATAGCGGCGAACTTGCCTGCGGAGAATACGGCGCGGGCAGGCTGGCTGAATCGGAAAAAATAATTACAGCGCTAAAAAAGAGGCTGCTCGGAAACAACAGGTTGGCGGGTAAGCGGATTTTAGTTACCGCGGGAAGAACCGAAGAGCCGCTGGACCCGGTCCGCTTTATTTCCAATCGTTCAACCGGTAAAATGGGTTTTGCGTTGGCTGAAGCAGCCTATTTGGCTGGAGCTGAAGTAACGCTGATCAGTGGCCCAACTGAACTTGAACCATTTGACAATTTTCGCTATTTTTCAATAAACACCAGTGAACAAATGGCGGAACGGGTAAATCATGAATTTGATGCTCACGATATTTTAATTATGACCGCGGCTGTCGCTGATTTCAAGCCAAAGAGTTTTTCCGAAAAAAAGATTAAAAAAAATGAAACGACTATGAATCTGGACTTAGTTGTAACTACGGATATTTTAAAGGAAATTGGTGGTCGAAAAGGTGATAAACTTCTTGTCGGATTTGCCCTTGAAACACATGATGCGCTCAATAATGCAGAGAAAAAACTGAAAGAAAAAAAACTTGACCTGATTGTTCTAAATAATCCTAATGAACCGGGTGCGGGATTTGGACATGACACAAATATAGTGACACTAATTGAGGCAAATGGTCAAAAAACCAAAATGCCCAAAATGAGCAAAAACAGAGTTGCTGAAAAAATTATTAATAAAATCGCTGACATGCTAAATATATAGGGCGCATGGAGACTTCACAAAATAATATTTCAAACGAATTGCTGAATCTTATCGATGAATCAGAAGAATTTTTGAAGAGCCAGCAAATTATTTATGGCGAAGATATCTTCCTTGATTTTGATGCGGCACTGTTGTCACTTCCTCCACAGGAGAGAAAAAGGAAAGTGTTAGCGGATTTGTTTTACCGGGTGAGAAAGTGTCAAAATTGTGCTTTGGCAGCTAAACGCAAGCACATGGTTTTTGGTTCTGGCAATGCTGAAACAGAGATTATGGTGATTGGGGAAGCGCCCGGCTTTTATGAAGACCAAAAGGGATTACCTTTTGTTGGCGAAGCGGGAAAGCTGCTGGATAAAATCCTGGCAGCGATCGATTTAAGCAGGGATAATTTATTCATCACAAATGTATTAAAATGCCGTCCACCGGAAAATCGCGATCCGGATATAAATGAAAAATCGGCGTGTTTTCCTATTTTGGTCGAACAGATTAAAATAATTAAACCAAAGTTTATTTTAATTTTAGGACGAATTGCCGCGCATTCATTGCTAAATATGGACGGGTCATTGACCGCACTAAGAAACAAAGTCTATGATATTTATGACGCGAAAGCATTGGTAACCTATCATCCGGCGGCTTTATTGAGAGATGCCAGCAAAAAAAGAGAAACCTGGCAGGATGTTCAACTTTTTCAAAAATTGATTAAAGAAGCATAATGGCAGAAAGAGCAGAAAAAAAACAAATTCATCGAGTACCGCCCCAGGATATAGAAGCGGAAATGGCAGTGTTGGGAGCCATGTTTCTTGATCTGGAAGCTGTGGGAAAGACAATTGAAATAATTGATGAAAATTGTTTTTATAAAACCGCCCATAAATTAATATACGGCGCGTGCGTGGAGCTTTATGAAAACCGGGAGCCGATCGACGTCATCACAATGGCGGATATGCTAAAAAAGAAGGGACACCTGGAGGCAGTTGGCGGCAACTATTATTTAATTCAATTGTCGGAGAAGGTACCTACTGCCGCCAATATCGAGCATTACGCTAAAATTGTCCTGGAAAAAGCACTTTTGCGGCGGTTAATTCAGGTTAACACGGAAATTATCACCAAGGCATTCGAGCATAAAGGTGATGTTTACAGTATGCTCGATACTGCTGAAAAAGAGATATTTGAACTTTCTGAAAGAAAGCTCAAAAAAGGATTCTTAAAAATTGATAGTACGCTGCACAAAACCATGGAACTGATACAGGGTTTTCATGGAAAAAAAGGTGGTGTTACCGGTGTCGCTTCCGGGTTTACAGATTTAGATAAGATGACGTCCGGATTTCAAAATTCCGATCTTATCATCGTGGCGGGACGTCCGTCCATGGGAAAAACAGCTCTGTGTCTAAATATTGCCAGAAACGCGTCTGTTGACTATGGTGTGCCAGTTGGGATTTTTAGCCTGGAAATGGCGAATCATCAATTGGCGATGCGCTTGTTGTGCGCTGAGGCAAAAGTGAATTCGCACCAGGTAAGAACAGGCACATTGCCACAGGAAGAATGGCAAAAATTGAGCATGACCGTCGGGAATCTCGCGTCGGCGCAGATGTACATTGATGATAGCGCCGGTTTAAGCATATTGGAAATTAAAGCAAAAGCACGTCGCTTAAAATATGAAAAGGGAATCGGTTTACTTATCATTGATTATATGCAATTGATTCACGGTCCCGCGGGTTCAGAAAGCCGCCAGCAGGAAATCTCATCTATTTCCCAATCGCTGAAATCCCTGGCAAAAGAATTGGACATTCCGGTGATCGCCTTATCACAGCTTTCCCGTGCGGTTGAGTCAAGGGGAGGAGACCGGCGTCCCATGTTGTCTGACCTGAGAGAGTCCGGGGCGATTGAGCAGGATGCTGATGTTGTGATTTTTATCTACCGGGCGGAGCGCTACGGTAAAACCGAAAAAGAAGGATACGCCGATATTATCATTGAAAAACAACGAAACGGACCAGTTGGTTCGGTCGAGTTGGTATTTGTAAAAGAATACGCGTTATTCGCTAATCCGGCAAGTCATTATGAAGAGCAGGCAAATGTTAGCCCATACTGATACATTATCGAGTCCTGAAGCTTCGACTTCTTTGAAAAGCATTAATATGGAGGAGAAGTATAAAACAGGATTAAGGAATCTGATCCGAAAAATCCGCAAATATAATACTGGATTTGATAGTGTTTTTTTAAAAAAAGTTTACGAGTTTAGCTACAACGCACACCGGGATCAGCTTCGAAAATCAGGTGAATTGTATTTTGAACATCCATTACAGGTTGCCAACATTCTTGCTGATTTGAAAATGGACATGGTAACTATTTGCGGCTCTTTGCTCCATGATGTGGCAGAAGATACCGGGATAACTTTGGACGAGGTTGGGGAAGAGTTTGGTGAGGAAATAAAAATACTGGTTGATGGTGTAACCAAAATCAGCGAATTGAAATTTGACAGCATCGAAGTTCGCCAGGCGGAAAATTTCCGCAAGATGATTGTATCAATGATTGATGATATCCGGGTTATCCTAATTAAATTCGCTGACAGGCTCCACAACATGCGTACTCTTGAGTTTCTACCTGATAAAAAACGCGCGAGAATCGCACGCGAAACATTGGAGGTTTACGCGCCATTAGCCCATCGATTGGGGATTGCCAGGATAAAATGGGAACTGGAGGATTATGCTTTTAAAGCCTTGTTCCCTGATGAATACGCGGATATTGTAAAACGCGTAAGTGAAAAAAGAGACGAGCGCGAAAAATATATCCAGCGAATCACACGACCAATTCGAAAAGAACTGAAAAAATTGGGCGTTGAAGCGACAATAACGGGCAGACCCAAGCACTTTTTTAGTATTTACATGAAGATGAAAAGGCGTAAGCTCTCTTTTGAGGAAATTTATGATTTACTCGCCATCAGGATTATTGTAAATCGCATTGAAGAGTGCTATTTCGTTCTTGGTGTGGTTCATAGCTTATATGCACCAATACATGAAAAATTTAACGACTATATCGCCACACCTAAATCAAACATGTATCAATCGCTTCATACCAAATTAATCGGACCCGAGGGTAAAACTGTTGAAGTGCAGATTCGTACCCATGAGATGAATCGCACCGCGGAAGAAGGTATCGCCGCGCATTGGAGGTACAAAGAAGGAAAGGTAAAAGAGGATAGCTTTGACAAACACTTGGTTTGGTTGCGCCGTGTTTTGGAGTGGCAGCAGGATGCTCCTGAATCCAAAGAGTTTATGGAATATTTAAAAATTGATCTGTTCCATGATGAAGTTTTTGTTTTTACGCCTAAAGGAGACCTCTTTCGATTACCCAGTGGCTCGACACCAGTTGATTTTGCTTTTGCTGTACATACGGATGTTGGGTATCATTGTTTGGGCGCTAAAGTTAATAAAAAAATTGTGCCGCTGAATTATCAATTGCATAGCGGCGATTCAATCGAAATCATTACTTCAAACAATCAACACCCAAACCCGGAATGGAAGAATTTTGTTAAAACCACCAAAGCCAGGTCAAAAATCAAACGCTGGATCAAGGATTCGATGTTTGAGCAAAGCCTTAAACTTGGCGAGGAGATGTTCACCAAGGAATTAAAACGAGTAAGAAAAAAACCATTAAACGAAGATATTGAGGCACTTTCACAAACTTACGGATTTACAGAGCTCAATCAATTTTACGCGGCAATCGGATGTGGAGAAGTATCCATTCACAGTGTTATGAACAAGCTGGCGCGTGAACAAGTTGATAATGAAAAATCTGAAACTGTTTTTAAGAGATTTTTAAGAAGACCCAAACCATCTGGTGAGGGTGTGTTAGTTCAGGGAATAGATAATCTATTAATGACATTTGGACAATGTTGTCAACCTGTACCAGGCGATCAAATCAGGGGATTTATCTCAAAAGGAAGAGGCATTGTTATACACCGTACTGATTGCAAAAATATGTTTCATCTCATGAAATCACCTGACCAAATCATTGATGTTGAATGGGATGTGGAAAAAGATAAATTGTTTTCGGTTCGTTTATACATGACGGCAAATGAAAGAAAAGATTTTCTGAAAGAGCTCAGCGAAGTGTTATCAAAGCTCAATGTAAATATCCTCAATCTGGATATGAAAACAGTTGACACTTTTATTCATAGTCATATAATTATCGAAGTAAAGAATCTTAATCATTTAAACATAATTATTAAAAATATTAAGAAGATTCACGGAGTACTTAATGTTGAAAGACTAAACGGAAGTGATGCTGGTATTACCGACTTAAATCAAATAAATATTGAACCTAATAATTAACGCTAAAAAGATAAATAACAGTTAACTGCATAAAAAATAAGGAGCAGATCTGATGAAAAAAACGATCACTAAAAAAGATGTCGCAAAAAGGACAGCTAAATTAGTAGGAGAAAAAATCTATCTGACTGAAAAAATTGTGGACGGTGTTTTTACGACATTGCGCGAATTTATGTCGGAGGCAGATCCTGAAGTGCGTATTGAAATTCGTGATTTTGGCGTTTTTGAAGTGAAAACAACCAAGCCGAAACCAAAAGCAAGAAACCCGAAAACAGGTGAAATTATTTATGTTCCGGCGCGTAGAAAAACTCATTTTAAAGCTGGAAAGCTATTAAAGGAAGTATTAAAACAACCACTGGAATAGAAAAATATCCATATTAACCGTCGGGGAAATTTTATCCTTGACGGTTTTTCACAGGAATAGAAAAAGACGATGAATAGTAACAGAATCCTGGCAATAGACTATGGTACAAAACGTATCGGGATTTCTTTAAGTGATCCTTTAAGGATTTTGGCGCAACCCCTGCCAACAATTAAAGTTACAAATATCAAGCAGGTACTTGGAGAAATTGGCAAGTTGATTTCTGAAAAAGGCGTAGCGGAAATCGTAATCGGAAAACCTCTCCATTTAAAAGGAACAAAAGGTGATACAGCGGAAAAAGTCGATGCTTTTATTGAAAAATTAAAAGAAAAATTCCGGCTTCCCGTTCATGACTGGGATGAAAGGTGGACTTCATTAGCAGCTGAGAGAACGATTCGGGAATTGGGAAAAAAGCCTTTTAAGCACAAAGAAAAAATCGACCAAATTGCCGCGCAATTAATTCTCCAATCTTTTTTGGATCACTTGAGCTTTAAGAAGCAAACATAACGCGTTTTATTCCTCATGGATTTTATAGTTTGCCGGACTGGCAATTTGCTTGTGTAAATACAATTTAAAAACAAGCATGTGTTTTTATAATAATTTGCCTTTCGATAGGAAAATTTGTGAACCTGAACTCGGAATTGTCTATCAAACAGGCATAAGTTTTATGGACTTCACTGATTGTTCTTGAATTTCTCAAATGACCCTAAAAGAACAATCGTTAATAAGTAAAATTCTTGTTTTATGATTTATCACTATTGAATGCTATCAACGACAGCCATTGTTCTTATGTTCTAATTGTACTTATACTACATTGGTGTTAAGTTTGTTAGAAAAATCATACAACACCGCCCTGAAATAATCAGTGGTTTTATTTTTGAAAATAAAAGGTAGTTGAATTACAGAAACTACCTCCGGATTAGTAACGATGCCATTGACCCACCTGTATTTCACGCTTTTAGTACAAAATTTACATAATAATTGTGACTAATTTTCTAATTGAATTTTAGATTTAAAATGTCAAAATTTTTTTGTATTTTGAGCCGGATGTGGCATCAATAATTTAATATGATATAAGAATTGGGTGAATAAAAACATGCAATCTTCAAGTTCAGGTAAAATTGAAATAAGAAATAAAGAAAAAAGAAGCGACCTTATTCTTTCTTTGCTCACAGGTGTCTTGTTGTCGCTTGCCTTTCCTCCTCTTAAATTGGGATTCTTGTCCTATATTGGTTTAATTCCATTTTATTATTTGCTTCAAGGAAAGTCATATTGGCAGTCAGTACGCTGGGGATATATTACTGGTTTTTTTGTAAATTTGGGAACGTTGTATTGGATTAATTGGGTAACATTGCCCGGTGGAATCGCGGCATTATTTTACTTGCCGGTTTATTTTATCATTTATTCTGTCCTCCATACGTTTTTACGACAAAGAATTTCCGAGAAATATTTCTATTTTTGTCTGCCATTTTTATGGACCGGAGTTGAATTTTTTCGTTCATTGGGTGTACTCGGCTTTCCCTGGAATTCATTAGCCTATACTCAAACTTATTTCCTGTCATTAATCCAGTATGCCAGTTACACCAGTATCTTTGGTGTTTCATTCTGGATTGCTGCTATCAATGTTTTAATTTTATTAATATTGAAAAATTCTTCGGATATTAAAAAAGTAATCACCTACTTTTTTGTTCTAATATTATGGTTTATTGTTCCCTGGTTATACGGTCA
>NBLI01000234.1 GCA_002084535.1 Candidatus Zhuqueibacterota bacterium 4572_119 | reverse complement strand
GCAACCATCATCGTCTGATCCCGAAACCGATACGGTGCCCGCCCCCGACCAAAACGGCCCGAGCGTGCCGGCGTCAACCGCTGGCCCACAGCGTCTTCAGGGACTCAGTTCATCTGCGCTATGAGGCCAAGGAAAAGCTTTCCGCGCGTCGGCCATTCAACCTTGGGCAAGCCTCAAGGCTCGGCGGGATCACGCCGGGAGATGTTACTGTTTTGCATAAATCGAAACAATCATCTTTTAAATTTCACAGACTGGGAATTTTTCTTTTATTAACTTTGGCTAAACCGGCGAAATAATCGGTTCATCCACAAACATTTTATTAATAGCCCGCGCGGTTGAATGGAATTGTTCATTGGGAAAAATTTGGGTGGCGACCTTTTTTGCCAGGATTAAAGAACAGAATTCGAAAAGGAAACTATTATTGATGAAATCGAGACAAGTGAATCCTCGTTGAGGATAATAAAAAAAGACGAAAATAATTGTTTTTAAGTTGAATGAAATAAAAGAAAATTAAGATTATGAGCAAGTGAATAGTGCCAGTGATTCGTTGAAAAATCGAATCTAATTTTATGCGAAAAACTTGTTCTAAAATTACAGGATTCTGGTAATTTGCTTCGCTGCGACCGGAAAGACTCGTTCACATTTAATTTTATTTAGCTAAAAGCTGACTGCTAATGCTAAAAGCTTTTTCAAGTTTTTTGATAGTTAAAGAAGGATTTTTTTTGCTGTCTTTATTACTTCACCGCGAAATCAAAAACCCCATCCCAGTTTTCCGCGGGTGGATTTTCGAGGAATTCCAGGCAGCGGCGGGTATAAATTTTGGAGGGACCATCGGATGGAAAGTATCTTAAAACACGGTTAAACTCTTTTAATGCTTTTGCCCATTTTTTCGCTTTAAACAATTCTAAACCAAGTGTATAAACATCGATTATCAAATCGTTTTCAATTGAGGGCAATGAATTCATTCCCCTCAACTCATATATTCTTACCGGCTTTTTTTTTCCTTTTACCCGAACATTATCTAACTCCCGGACAATCGCTTTATTCTTTACATCATTATAAGTAGATTCACTAATAATTATTGTCGTCTCATATTGTTTATTGGCGCCTTCGAGCCGGGCGCCCAAATTCACTTCATCCCCGATTACTGTATAATCAAACAACTGAATTGAACCAAGATTTCCAACGATGACTTTCCCGGTATTTATGCCAATCCCAATTTGGAAATATTCCATTTGATTTTGCGACCATTTTTTCTGCATGTGACGTAATTTGGCGATCATTTCCAAAGCGGTATTACAAGCGCGTTCAGCATGGTCTTTGTAATAATAGGGCGCTCCGAACAATGCCATGAGTTCATCACCGACAAATTTATCAAGGGTTCCACCCTGCTGAAAAACCACGTCCACCATAGAACTCAGATATTGCGTCAACCGTTGTACCACCACTTCCGGTTTATACTTTTCACTGTAAGTGGTGAATGACCGGATATCAGAAAACAGTACAGTCAGCACTTTTCTTTCGCCGCCAAATTTTGGCAGTTCGCCCGAACTCAACATGGTATCCACTACGCTTCTTGCCACGTACTGTTGAAAAGTCTTTCGATAGCGTCCTTTTTCTTTTTGTTCCACAAATATTTTTTGAACAATATTTACGACATAGCAGGAACTAAAACTTGCCAATGGATAGATGACAGGTATCCAGGTTTTACCGGATACAAATAACCAGACAGAAAAAAGCGTGTAAATCAGAAAAACAATTGTTACCGCTCCAAGCCCATACAACGGTTTGAGATAAATCGAAATCAGGTAAACAGCCACACCCAAAATCAGAATAATCAGCAATACGGCAAGCCCGCTTACTCGCTCAATATATTGATTATTGATTATCGTGTAGAGCGCGTTGGCGTGCATTTCTACACCGGGCATGAGCTGTTTTACGCCGTCAAACTCAAAGAATGGAGTTAGCTTGTTATCCTGCAATTCATCCGCCGACGCGCCGATAAATACAACCTTGTCCTTGAATATTTTGTACTCTTTGTAATCTTCAAAAATATCCAAATCTTCGTCCGGATCGGGTAAATTAAAATTGCTATCATCAAGAATATTTGCTAGTGAGTAAGTAGGAAAAGTGCGGGCTGGGCCTGTGAAATTTATTAACATGGAATCATGTTCATATTTTGGAATGACAAACTTACCCACCGCGAAATAGTTTTTCTGCTCCGTGATCAATTCTTTTTCCGGAATATTTTGAAGATGACTCAGCGCTTTAATTGTCAAAGGGAAGTAGGTTTGTTCATGCAAATTCTGGAATAAATTATACCTGCGGATAAAGCCATCATTATCCAGATAAACATTGGCGTATGCCCATTCAGCGCCGGCGTTTAAAAACTGCTTGAGTGGCTTCACCGGATAGCGGTTCAGGGTCATGTGCGAACCATATTCAGCAACCAATTTACCGGCTAAAATAACATTGGGATATTTCTTGATTGCCTGCTCAAGACTAACATCATCAAATGAATCCAGATCAGATGGCTCTATAAACACGATGTCAAATACAATCAACGCGGCTCCGGCTTCAGCCAGATTGCTAATAACACGAGCAAAATAGCTGCGCGGAAATGGCCACTTTTTCTGTAAACTGGTGAACGATTGGTCATCGATTGTTACAAGAACAATCCCTGATTCTTCAACTGGAATTGAGCCTCTGAGCTTAAGCCGGTAATCATAAGTCTTGAGCTCCAGGTCATTGAATGTTCCCATTAAATTTAAAAAGGAAACAAAAAGAATGGTACATGTGATCAAAAATCCCAACATATACCATTGATTGTTAAATATTTTCTTAAAAATTTTTCTCGACATTTTATTTTCAGTTTCTCATACATTTATTTAATAACGCATCTGATAGCGTACCCTGAAAAAGTTGTTCTGGTAATTTCCCGTTACTTTGTCATCCAGCGTAATGATACTCATATCCCATAATATGGAATGTCTCTTCAGAAACCGGTAATCACCGCCAAAATTGAATGCCGTTCTCTGGTAATCAGTGTAATTTTGTGTAACAGGAGTAAGCGTTCCAGATCCATCCACGTTCTGCATCGTCGTGTTCACACCAACCGCGCCAGTGGAAGAGAATCCCGCCTTGAGAACCACATTATATTTTAATAAACGATAGGTTCCATTTACTGAAAACATGCTATACTTAAAATCAAAACTTCCACCGCCGGCAATATTATTATTATTGGCAAAACTAATGACAGTTGTCAGCGGGAATTGATAATTGGTACGCAAGCTATCGTATCCGAGTTGAAACGATAGATCCGTATTCTTGTAATTTACAGAATTCGGATATTGAATATGGTCCAATCCATTATTTCGGTCATAGTTTTTCCAGTTTACATTTAACCGGGGCCAATATTTTGCCTGCGGGAAAAGTGAAACGCCAATATTCAAAGCGGAATAATCACTGGGAGCAGTGGAATCATCACCATTGCCTTCCGCAGAGACCTCCTCCATGTATTTTTCAAAACCCAGATTCAAATAAATCTGGTTGCGGTAAAGCCGGATTCGGTCATACGCTGAAAATCCCTGGATGTCCTTTCTCATAAAAGAATTCGCTAAAGCATTATACGCGGAGCCAACCGATTTGTAAATAACATTGATGTTATTATTAAAATAATTAAACTTAAAACTGCCCTGGTACGCCAGCGAAGTTAATCCGGTCGGATCAAGCGGAATCAGGGAAGTATTGATCACAAAGTACTGTTCATATTGAGCCGGATCAAATGGCAATTCACCGAACTGTTCTTCAAGATCATCCGAGGAAAGCGCCCCGTTTGAAATATCATCCGCCAACAAACTAAAAGCAGCGCTTGCTTTGAATTCAATGCGATGATTATCGAATGCCAGAGTCAAATCAGGTCCCAAAACGATATTATCTTTTGGTTTTGTGCTATGCTGTATGGATTCAGCGTCATCTTTGACTTTGACCAGGTTTAACGCCAACTGAAAATTCTTCCCGCTCCCGAAACTCGGACGAATCGCCATCAAATTTTGCTGATATGTTCCATATTTGTAAATACCGGTAGTCGATGTAACCGGTAAACCTGTTTCAGGGTGAAGGTAATTGGGCGGCTGATTTGCGGGATCGTCCGTATAAGGCATCCCTTCAATTTTCCGGTATGTCTGCCCAGTTACAAATTCCACATTAAAAAAACCGAATTTAATATAAGCTTCAATACCGCGCACCCGTCTGCCCCACAGCATTAACTCATTAAATGTAGGATGGGTATCGCCAAACTTAATTCCAATCCAGGAAGTACCAGCTTCAATGAGCATCCTGTTCCTGGGTTGAAACGCTTTGTCTTCACGGGATGTAATAAACACCCGTCCCCGGTACTTGAGCGGTCCCAACTTACCTCTGATTTTTCCGCCGAAATTTGTAACCGAATAAGTCGTATCAGCGAATTTTTCATTCCTGAATTCAGCATAAACATCACCTTTAAATGGAAGCTTTTGCTGCTGCCGCGCCGCCTCTTTTTCAGAAACAATATAAAACCGCCATACCATATCAGGGAACCTGACACCATCGCTATCAGCAAGCTCCAATTTTACCTGGTGCGAACCAGGTAAAAGTGTTCTCGGAATATATGTCAACATATTTTCAGTTATGGTAGCAGTTGATGTTACATTTTTATTGTCCACAAATAATTTAATTGATTTCAAATCCAATTTACTGACTTCACCAAGAAAAGAAACCGCGATCAAAGCATCCTTTTCAGCCACTCGTTCATCCGATTCAGGACTGAGAATAGTTGCCTGAAAATCTTCATCACCAGTGGTAATCGGTTTCGTGTCAATTTTGGCGGGTAATTCATCTGGAGGTGTGATTCCAATTTCTGATCCGGGAGTGACAGCGACTTCATGCGGCGCGTAAAAAGGATTTGATGATGGGCTGGTTGCCATTGTTCCATCGGCTAACAATGCCAAAATAAAATATTCAACTCCGGGCGACTTAACGACATCCTCAGGGATTTCACCGCTAAAACTTTCCAGTTGTTCATCCATTTCCAGAAAGCGATAATCAGATTGACCTCTTGTTCTAAAATAGACGCGAACATACTGCACCTGCTGAACAGCATATTGCTCCAGTCTTGCTTCAATGGAAATACTCCTGTCTTCGACCGCGTTTTTTACCGGAAAATGAATAAGCCCGGCAGGACTGGAATTTTCAGCAATAGCATTTCCCAATAAAAGTATCAATACTCCCCCTAAAATAAAAAAGAGTAAAAACTTTTGTGCTTTCTCCCGATGCTTTAACATAATTCCCTCTATTTTATTTTTTTTCTTCAAGATTTATATTTAGTTCCTTTTCTACCCCCTGGCTATCTTTGAATTTGATTTTCAATTCCATATCTCCGGAATCCTCACTATTCAGATCAAGTTCAACTTTTTCATCATCTGTTGTCTCATATTTTACCGGTTCTCCATTCCTGGTCAATATGCCTGTTTCACCCGCGTTCACCAAAATTTCACCAAATTTATTCATTAGCTTAAAGATACCCTCATCAACAATGATTTTTGTCTCAGCGCCAGAAATGTTGAATAACGCCGCGGAACCTTTAATGGCAGCAACGCCGGAAGGCGTTTCCACGACCATTTCCTGATTTTGCTTGGAGGCTTTCAACCAAAACTTGCCGACACTGCAGAATATTCGTTTGGTGATGGATTTTTTCTCACGCTTTCCTTTAATCGCCACACTGGAATTATCCCTGACTTTCATCAATGTTTTATCATCGGTAAACATAATCGCTGCCAATGAGTTTGATGATGTCCGGATAATATCTCCGGAATCCAAACGGTACCCGCGTTTGCCCTTATACCATTTTTTTGTCGCTGCTTTTTTAACACGCACATCACCTTTTGATTTTAGTACCAGCGCCACATCTTTTGAATCGTTCGCGAAAGAATTGCCGCTTAAAATGGTTATGACACCAAAAATCATCAGGATATATTTTAAAACATGGTTCATTCTTTCCATGTCTATTCCCTTCCTCATTATTTGATTAATACGAAATTGTACCAATTTCAATTTTCCCAGCTAAAAAATTTACAAAAATTTCATGCAGCTTATTAAATTCGATCACGTTTCCATTGAGGTACATTTCTCCGCCATAAGTAAAACCCTTAAACGCGCCTCCTTCATTGACGAACAACTCCTCATATTTTGTATCTCCCAACAGTGTTTGGAGAATTGTAACAATTTGCTGATGATCGACATTGGAGACACCGCCGGCAGGATCGGCATATTTGAATCTCCAGATTTCGCTTTCCGTAGAAATCGCGCCGCTCCCGTCCAGTGCTTCTACTTTCCAGTAATAATTAAAATTCGGTTTTAACTCCATTGCTGAAGATGAATAGGTCATTTGAAAAAGAAAAAGCGCTGGCGCTGTCCCTAATTCCACCACATTGATGAAACTACTAAAACTTTCATCACTGCCATTTAGCTCAAAATGAACTTCATTATTTATAACTGATTGTGG
>NBLI01000233.1 GCA_002084535.1 Candidatus Zhuqueibacterota bacterium 4572_119 | reverse complement strand
CAATCTTGGGTGTTGCTAATATTATCTTTTCAGCTTTTGCTTTTTTTGATAACCTCTCTATTGGTTCTATCCACGGATGAAGACTTAAATTAAATTGCGCCCAATGAATTGGAAGTAAAATTTTGCCCCGCAAGTCAATATGCGCCCGGGCAGTCTCTTCTGGCATCATGTGAATATATGGCCAGCCCTCGTTATAGGCGCCGCATTCAAGCATAGTCAGATCAAAAGGACCATACTTTTGACCAATTTCTTTAAAAAAAGGCGCGTAGCCTGAATCCCCGCCAAAGTAAATACTGTGCTTGCTACTTTTTATAACCCATGACGTCCATAATGTCCTGTTCCTGTCATTTAATCCGCGACCGGAAAAATGTCGCGCCGGTGTTGAAATCAAAGTTATTGCTGAATTATAATCATATTCTTCCCACCAGTCCAGCTCAATAATTTTCTTCGGATGAACTCCCCATTTTTCAAGATGCGCGCCAATCCCAATCGGAACAAAAAATTTATCCGTTTTTGAATGCAGCCTTTTTATTGATTGATAATCGAGGTGATCAAAATGGTCATGAGAGATAATTATCGCGTCAATTTTTAAAATAT
Organism: Candidatus Zhuqueibacterota bacterium 4572_119; assembly: GCA_002084535.1. Taxonomy (GTDB): domain Bacteria; phylum Zhuqueibacterota; class Zhuqueibacteria; order Thermofontimicrobiales; family Thermofontimicrobiaceae; genus NBLI01. The sequence continues at coordinate 4,415 of NBLI01000233.1, read as the reverse complement.
CCCGCCCTGCTAACGGTAGCGTTTCATTAAATCGCTTTGGTCCCATAAATGATAGCGGCGAAGCCCTTTTTCCAAACATTGGATCAGTTAAAAAAACGTGTCCCTCAAATGATATTAATACTGATGAGTGTCCCAACCAGGTTACTTTCACCTCGTCAGCGTTTCGATAATTTAATTCGCTGCTGTCAATTTTTTGATACGGCACAGCTGAGTTTGGAACCCGGTTCTCTCCACCTTTAATAAAATCTTTCATCGTTTTAAAAAACGAGACATCCACAGAATTCATTGGAGTATCAATCAGATTGTGAAATTTACCATTATTAAAATTGTTGGATTTTTTCATCTTTTCCAATGTAGCTTTTTTGGGCTTCCCTCCAAAAGTGGGTGAGCAAGATACAAATATGATTATCCCAAATGCTATTGTAATTGTCGAGATTAATATACTTAATAAAATCATTTTCAGAACCTTTTTCATTTTGCTAATCCACCTTTGACTTTTATCTTCGCAAGACGCAACCATAAATTTTTAAAATAATTCATCATTCTTCTTATTATTATTACTTTGACCGACTAATCAGTCTATTTTGAAGGTAAAAAAAATCATTCTTCTTTATTTCAAAGTAATGCCATTTTTATAAATATCAAATATTTTAACTAAATTCTCTTCTGAAATAAAATCAGGGTGTTTGCGAAGATATTGAATAGTCGTAAAAACCATTCCTTCAAAATACGCGGATATGAACTCCTTATTCATTGGTTTTAAAATATTTTTTCCAATTGCTTCACTTATTAAATCGTAAATAAATTCAAATTGACTTACCGCCTGCTCCCTGGTCAAGTTCGAGATAAACGGTGAATTAGCAAACTGTTGAAAAAACAGAAATTCTTTCGGATGCATTATTCCCCATTTTACAGCATTCATCCAGATTAATTCTAATTTTTCATCAATGGCTATCATTTCACTGCTGTCAATTTTTAGCGCTTCCAGCATCTCTTTTTTAATAAAAAGATAAGTCGCACACTTGAAATTGTAATTGTTGATGGCACAATTTATTACTTAGTTGAAGTGTACGACATCTCTGTCTGCCACCAGTAACTGAGGTATTACTTGCCCTGCTTATTCAATTCGCTTCGCGGAGATGAGTTCCCATTGTGAGATGTTGTTCCAGGTGTAGTTTGAATTTGTTGCCGCTGCTGAGAAATCCAATTATTTTCAAGAAACTTGATGAGACAGCATTTAGCACTTGGTTGTTAGATTTTAGAAAAAAAAAGATTAGGCGTGTCATTCCGGCTCTGCCATTCTTTTCGGCAGATACTGGAATCTCATAACTTAAAAACATGTTTGTTGCATAAAATTAGATTTGGTGTTTGCCCAAATCTCTTGCATTACCCAAAAATAGCAGCAAATACTTCAATAAAGGCAAGGGCATAAACGCGAGCTCATTTTCATAAATTATACATTCTCAAGCTCGTAGGAATAAGCGTCTGAAACCATTTTCTTTTTTAGTGAATGAATAAACTGTCCACAGTTACTGCCAATTTTATTTTCTTCAAGCTCACCGATGCTGAGGATTACCTGATACCCTTTCTCCTCTAATTTATCAATAATTTCGTAACCAGCTAATTGAGAACCAAAATCAGATTTGATGTTATTCGCCAAAGCATTGTAAGTTGGATTTACGGGAGTAATTTTTATCAAAAATATATCGGGATCAAAATACCTCGTTAAAATTTCTGGCTTTATAATGCTATCTCTACCTAACGCAAAGTTCAAGGTTATTTTCCGGTTTCCTTCATTATAAAAATTATTTCCATAGTCGGCAATCTGTTGAAAGCCCCACTTTTTTATTGGCATTAGATAATCCCTTTGTTTTTCATCAGTGGAGTGAATGGAAAATTGGAGTTGGAAATTTTCAGGATACAGGCTGTTTTTTAAATCTGTCAATGATTGAAAAAATCTTTCAGTACCCCTGGGCGCGATAGTCGATACTGAAGGAATAAAAGTTTTAAAATTATATTTTTGAGGTAACGCTTTCAATACTTCCAGAACCGCATCATTAAACGATGGCTCCCCCATTCTGGCAAACTGTATCTTGAATTTTTCAACGTTGACATTTTTTGTTGGGAATCGTTTTTGTATCATATAATCAATTTGGAACATGATTTGCTCAAAGGACAATTTTCCCTGGTAATTTCCGCCGGCATCACAAAATTTACATTTCCCGGGGCAGCCAAAAAGCATGGAAACCATTAATATCCATTTCTCTTTTATCGTAAATGGCGGCTGAATCGACTCAACAAATTCAATCATTTTATTATCAGTGGATTTAGCGATATAAACTGTGGCAATGTCACTTTGTTGAGTTTTTTGGATAACTTTCATATACTGTTCTTTTTTAATGATTCATTAATTTCCATGGCAGCTTTTATTCCGTCACCAGTCGCGATTGATACCTGCCGGTAAATTTCGTTTTTAACGTCTCCGATAAAAAATAGTTTCTTGTTTACAAGTAATTGATCCACCTTTTTGCTGGACATATTTTTGAGCAATGATAGTTCAGGTTCTCTCCCAATGGCAATAATTAAATAATCAAAAAACTGAAACTCATTATCTCCAAACGCGCTAAACTCGACTTTTAATTTGCTGTTGTCCATTGTAATGTTGAGTGGAACCCTGTTTTTTAAATAATGAATATTCTGATTCTTGTTAACAGTATCCTTCAAAATTGGCAGACATTTTTCCTTTTTTCCCCGATTGAAAATTGTAACGATATTTTGCTTTGATAAATTTATCGCGTAATCAAAAGCGGCGTCACCAGCTCCAATAATTCCAATATCAGCGCCTTTTAAATTTAGTAACGGAAACACGTCATAAAAAATTCTGTCGAAAAGTCCATTGTCAATCCTTATGTTCTTTAGCTTTTTTGGTTTGGTACCGGTGGCGATTACAGCGATTTTGCTGCTGATATTTTCACTTTTTGTTTTTATAAAAAATTTTTCATCCTGATATTCAATTTCATTTGCTTTTTCAAATACAATCTGAATTTTATTCTTTTGGATTTGCTCTTCAAACAATTTAATTAACGCGACGCCTGAAATCCCGTCAGGAAATCCCAGGTAATTTTCAATTTTGAAAGCGTTTTTTAATAAGCCGCCAATTGAATCTTTTTCAATAACAACGCTACTGATATTAAACCTGTTGAGTTGAAGCGCGGCTGCCAGTCCGGCGGGTCCCGCGCCAATGATGGCTACTTTCTTTTCAATTTTCATTTCTCTATTGCCTGGAATATTTGATCTGACAAGCTTGGCACAGAGAAGCCAAAAGACAGATTAATAATTGTGCTCAAATGGAAAGCATAATTATACGCGGCGGTCAGGTCGATAGGCAGAAAAGGTTCATATCCTCTCACAAAAGAAGACCTGACAACTGTTTCGCAGCAAAGATTGGTCATCACACCACAGACAATGATTTGTTCGACCTTCTGACTATTCAGGATTTTTTCCAGATCGGTTTTGTAAAACGGATCGTATTGTGTTTTTTCGATGATGGTACAATTATTTGTGTCGAGCATGTGATGAATTTCGCTTAGCGGATCCTCCTTTTCAATGACATTTTTCCACCACCTTTTCATTTGACCCGCGTTACTTTTTGTGTTGATATGTTTTGTGAAAATTATTGGAATGTTAAATCTTTTGCAGGTGTTTATTAATTGAATGATTTTACCAATTAGCTTAAAAGCTGACGGTACAAACGCATGGGACATTTCTTTTAAAAAATATTCCTGCATATCAACAATTATCAAACCCAATCGATCACGATTGAGTTTGAACTCCCTGTTCCCGGAATAATTTTTCGCGGTATTGAAAATTTCCAGTGTCTTTTCCGGTGTTAAATAATTTTCTTTGAGCATTTAGTTTGTTTGCTTGTCAATTAAAATTTAATTTTCTCCTGATCCGAGTCAGGGGAGATTGTTTTGTATTTTCCTAATCCCCAATTCTTTAAATCAGAACAATACCATTTGGAAAATCTCCGGTCAGATGGACCACCGCTGATATTGGTATAAAGTTCATCACCAACTAAATCCGTAACGATCCTGTAAGAAGGCATAAAAGTCGTATCCCGTCCGGCATTTCGGTAAATTTGTCCCTGATGAATCGTTGCCCGGTTACCAATGCCCACAACAGGACCACGGTCAAATCCAAGAAACCGCGGCAGCTTTCCACTGAATAAAATGTTTGTCAATGTAAACTTCTGAACTTCTTTCCATGCTTTTGGTTTTACATCGAGCGCTTGTTCCGCGACTGTTTTATAAATCTCCTCTCTGGTCCTTCCTCCAAACCAGGATGATTTTTTCGAAAGCAGAATTCGGTCAAAGTTTTCATAAAAATCGATAAAGGTACCGCATTCCTTTTGC
>NBLI01000024.1 GCA_002084535.1 Candidatus Zhuqueibacterota bacterium 4572_119 | reverse complement strand
TTACAGAGCGCGGAATTGGAAACGGTATTTCGCTGATCATTTTTATCGGTATTATCGCGCGTTTTCCAAGCGCTATCGCTACGGAAGTTGACCAGTTGATTGGTGGAAACAGGGCTGTTCTTACCGAGGTATTTTTGATGGCATTGATGGTTGCCACAATTGCGGCTGTCGTTCTGCTGACACAGGGGACCAGAAAAATACCGGTACAATATGCAAAGCGTGTGGTTGGTAGAAAAATTTATGGTGGACAGTCGACACATATTCCGCTAAAAGTAAATACTGCCGGAGTTATGCCGATTATTTTCGCGCAGTCGATTATGTTCATTCCCAATACAATCAAAACATTTTTTCCGGGAAGTGATTTTATTGCGACAGTCTCTTCTTATTTTGAATACACATCATTTGTTTATTGGTTATTCTACGGAACAATGATTGTATTTTTTACTTATTTTTATACCGCCATCGCGTTTAATCCGGTGGACGTTGCTGATAATATGAAAAAATCAGGTGGATTTATTCCTGGTGTACGTCCAGGAAAAAGAACTGCAGAATTTGTGGATAATATCCTGACTAAAATTACATTACCGGGTTCAGTATTTTTGGCGATTGTGGCAATCTTTCCATACTTTATTATTAAGTTCACTAATGTTTCTTTTACGTTTGCCACGTTCTTTGGAGGTACGTCATTATTGATTATGGTTGGTGTTGCGTTGGATACAGTACAACAAATAGAGTCGCACTTGTTAATGCGTCATTATGATGGTTTTCTAAAATCAGGAAAACTAAAAGGAAGAAGAAGGTTCTGATAAAACTATTAGGAAGAGCTTGGAATGATATTGATTCTTTTGGGCGCTCCGGGTACCGGAAAGGGAACACAGGGTAATTTATTAGCAACTCACTATAATATTCCCAAGATTTCAACTGGTGAAATTCTAAGAGAAGCAATCGAGAAGAAAACAGAACTTGGTAATAAAGCAAAAAAATATATGGATTTGGGCAATTTGGTTCCTGATGACGTAATAATCGGAATAGTTAAGGAACGTGTAAAAGAAAAAGATTGTTTGAACGGCTGCATTTTTGATGGTTTCCCAAGAACAGTCAAACAGGCAGAAGCGCTTGATGAGTACTTTGAAATCGTTGGATTAAAATTGGATTATGTTCTTGAGTTTAAACTTTCCCGCAATAAAATTATTGAACGATTAACCGGTCGTCTTGTCTGCAGGAATTGTGGCAAAGATTACAATATCATCTCAAAGGCTCCGGCGACTGATAAAAAATGCGATGATTGTGGCGGTGAAGTTGTACAACGATCTGATGACACAGAAGCAACAGTGAAAAATCGGTTATTGGTTTATGAAGAAAAAACCAAACCGTTGGAAAAATATTACAGGTCAAAAGGGAAATTAGCAACTTTTGACGCTGAAGGTACGATTCAGGAAATCCAGGATAAAATTATTCAGTTTCTATCATAAGACAGCTTGATGATAATTATTAAAAGTGCTCGTGAGATTGATCTCATAAAGAAAAGCAGCAAAATATTAATTGAAACTTTTAAACTTGTTGATAGTTTAATCGAGCCGGGAATAGAGACCATAACCATAGACAGGGAAGTTGAGAAATTTATCCGCTCTAAAAATGCGAAGCCCGCATTTAAAGGATACAGGAATTACCCTGCGAGTGCATGTATTTCCGTTGATGACCATGTTGTTCACGGAATTCCGAGTAAAAGCAAATTGGTAAACGGACAAATAGTCGGAATTGATATTGGTGTTGAACTGAATCATTATTTTTCCGATGCGGCGAAAACGTATAAAATCGGAAAAATATCCAGAGATAAAGAGACTTTGCTCAAGGTAACCGAGGAAAGTTTACATAAAGGTATTGACGCTGCAAAAGCCGGGAACAGGTTGTCAGATATTTCTCATGCAATTCAAAGTCATGTTGAAGATGCCGGGTTTTCGGTTGTCAGGGACCTTGTTGGACATGGTGTTGGCAGGGATTTGCACGAAGATCCACAAATTCCGAATTATGGCAAGCCAAACAAGGGTCCTTTGTTAAAAGAAGGGATGGTTTTTGCAATTGAGCCCATGGTCAATATGGGAGGTTATCGCGTTGCTTTTGAAGATGATCAGTGGACAGTTCGCACAGCCGATGGTTTACCATCAGCTCATTTTGAACATACAATTGCGATAACAAAAACAAGCGCAGAAATTTTAACGATTGGCAGGTAATAAACAAGGAGTTTTTTATGCCAAAGGAAGAGGCAATAAAGGTTGACGGGACTATATTAGAAACTTTACCAAATGCTTCTTTTAAAGTCGAGTTAGAAAATGGACACCAGGTACTGGCACATATTTCTGGAAAAATGAGAATGCATTTTATAAAAATATTACCTGGTGACAAAGTAACCGTCGAATTGTCCCCTTACGATTTAACCAGGGGCAGAATAACATATCGTTATAAATAATATATGTAACTGAACATAATTACATATTTTATCTTAACTTTGGAGTGGTGATGAAAGTAAGATCTTCAGTAAAAAAAATTTGTGATAACTGCAAAATAATCAGGCGACGCGGTACTGTCAGAGTTATTTGTAAAAATCCACGTCACAAACAAAAACAAGGGTAGAATTAAAATATTTTTTAGGAGGAAGTTTTGGCTCGTATATCAGGCATTGATTTACCCAATGATAAAAGAGTAGAAATTGGACTGACATATATTTTCGGTATTGGAAACAGTTTGGCAAAAGAAATCGTTGAAAAAGCACAAATTAATCCCGATACCCGTGTTAAAGATTTATCAAATGATGAACTTGGGAAAATACGTACAATCATTGGCGATTATAAAGTTGAAGGCGCGTTAAGAACAGAAGTCTCAATGAATATTAAAAGACTGATGGATATTGGATGCTATCGTGGCTTGCGGCATCGGCGCGGGCTTCCGGTACGCGGTCAGAGAACTCATACCAATGCCAGAACAAGAGCTGGGAGGAAAAAGACCGGCGTTGTTAAAAAGAGAGGTTAATCTTAATCATAATAACGCGTTTTAATTAATATATTATTTTTCGGAGGTTGATTTTGGCTAGTCCAAAAGGAAGAAGATCAAAAAAAAGAGAAAAAGTTGAAGCTAATGGTGTTGCACACATTAAAGCGACTTTTAATAATACAATTATTTCATTAACCGACAGTTATGGCAATTTAATTTCTTGGGCTTCTGCCGGGCGTGCGGGTTTTAAGGGCTCACGAAAAAGTACGCCGTTTGCCGCACAGTTGGCAGCAGAATCCGCTGTGAAAGAGGCAATGGATCTGGGGCTAAAACGAGTTGAAGTGTTGGTTAAGGGACCCGGCTCCGGCAGAGAAGCGGCAGTGAGATCAATTCAGGCAGCGGGCTTGGAAATTAGCGCGATAAAGGATGTGACACCGATACCACATAATGGTTGTCGACCACCTAAAAGACGCCGTGTATAAATAATAGGAATTTTATTTGTAAATAAATTTGGAGATTTAATTTAGATGGCTAGATATAATGGACCTGATTGTAAATTATGTCGCAGAGAGGGACAAAAACTCTTTTTGAAAGGCACAAAATGTGCGTCAAATAAATGTCCTTTTGACAAGAAGGGATACGCACCCGGGCAGCATGGCAGGAATAGGCGTTTCAAACAATCAGAGTATGGCATTCAGCTAAGGGAAAAACAAAAGGTACGCCGTATTTATGGTATCCTGGAGGCACAGTTCAGGAATTACTTTAAAACCGCCGATGGCATGAAAGGCATTACCGGTGAAAACTTGTTGAAACTGCTTGAAAGCAGATTAGATAATGTGGTTTATCGTTTGGGCTTTGCACCTTCTCGTAAAACAGCCAGACAATTGATCAGACATCGCCATTTGAAGGTTAATGACAGATTGGTTGATATTCCTTCATATAATGTCAAAGCTGGTGATATTATTCAGGTCAAAGAAAAAAGTAAAAAATTAAAAGTCATCCATTCATCCCTGAGAAAAATTAAAGATGACCGTCAGTATTCATGGTTAAGTCTTGACAAAGCAAATTTGACAGGTACTTTTATGAATCTGCCTAATAGGGAAGAAATACCTGACATGATCAATGAATCTTTGATTGTTGAATTGTACTCGAAATAATTTTTGAGATACTAACTATTATTTACACTTAATAATTAAAGTAACTATAAACCTCAATTTTTGAGGAGCTACAATATGAACTGGCTAAATTTTAGAATGCCTGAAAGTATTGAATTAGACGAATCAACATATACAAATAATTACGGAAAATTTATAGTTCAGCCATTGGAAAGAGGTTTTGGCACGACTATTGGCAACGCGCTTCGTCGAGTGCTGATGTCATCTCTTCCCGGATCAGCTATCACGTCCATTCGCATCGAAAATGTTTTGCATGAGTTTTCAACAATTCCTGGTATGGTTGAAGACGTGGCTGAAATGATTCTGAATTTAAAACAGGTTCAAATAAAATTAATAAACAAACGCCCTGAAAAGGTGGTGCTTGATCTAAATGGTCCACAGGATTTAAAAGCCGGTGATATTCAAAACGGTACGACCGATTTTGAAATTCTGAATCCTGATTTGCATATTGCCACTTTGAATGAAGACGCAGAATTCAGGATGGAGCTAAAAATCGGAAGAGGAAAAGGTTATGTTCCGGCCGAAGAAAATAAGCTCCCGGATCAGCCAATTGGGACAATTCCGATTGACGCTATTTTTTCCCCTGTCACCAAGGTGAGCTTTAATGTTGAAAATACCCGCGTTGGTCAGAAGGTGGATTATGAAAAGCTGATCATGGAAATCCACACAGATGGAAGCATTACCGCAGATGACGCTTTGACCTATGCCGGAAAGATTCTCAAGGATCATATCCAACTGTTTATTAATTTCGATATTGAGCCGGAACAGGAAGAAAGCCCGGAAATTGATGAAGAGGTCATAAGAGTTCGCAAGCTGCTGAAACTGAGTGTTGATGAACTTGAACTTTCGGTAAGATCGCATAATTGCCTTATGGCTGCTAATATTAAAACTATCGGTGATCTTGTTAAGCGAGATGAACAGGAGATGCTCAAATTCAGAAATTTCGGCAGAAAATCTCTTTCCGAATTGAATAAAATATTAGAGGAAAAAGGCATTCATTTTGGTATGGACGTTGATAAATACTTGAAATCAGATAATTATTGATTGAAGGATCGCATGTATGAGACACCGTAAAGCTTTTAATAAACTTAATCGAACAGCAAGTCATCGAAAAGCGCTTTTATCAAACCTTGCAACACAGCTAATTATGTATAAAAAAATTAGAACGACTGCTGTTAAAGCCAAAGCTGTGAGACCTGTTGTAGAAAAAATTATCACCGCAGCCAAAAAAGGTTCATTAGCTGCACGAAGACAGGTTCTAAAAACCGTAAAAGATAAAAAAGTTGTTAAGGAACTCTTCGACGAAATCGCACCAACCTTTCAAACGCGGCAGGGTGGTTACACCCGTATCGTTAAGTTAGGAAGACGATTGGGAGATGGAGCGGAAATGGTATTTTTTGAATTAGTCGGCTTTGAAGGTGTGAGAAAAGAGAAAAAAACCAAGGATTCTAAAAAAACCGAAAAGAAAAAGGAAGAAGCAAAAGTCAGTGAAGAAGAAGTGAATGAATAGAGTAATAGAATAGAAATGTATAAATTTATTAGGCAGCTTGATGTGAAATTGAGCTGCTTTTTTTTTGATATGTGATTATATTATAAATAATCTAATCAATAATGGATTGTGGGAACTGAGTATTTGGAATTGGATATTCACCAATCACCATAAATAGCTTTTAGCAATTAGCTGTCAGCTTTTAGCTAAAAGTTTAAATGTGAACCTGTCTTTCCTGTTGCAGCGAAGCAAATTACCGAAATCCTGTAAATTCAGAACAAGTTTTTCGCATAAAATCAGATTTGATTTTTGAACGAATCTCTTTCACTATTCACTATTCACCATTCACCAGTAACCAGTAACCAGTAACCAATTACCAAAAATCAGATCCAAACAATCACATCTCTGGCTACAATCTCATCAATAGCAATTTGTTTTGTATTGATTTTTATTACAAACACGGGGTAAGTTTGATGAATCTTGATTTCCGTCCCTGGTGAAATTCCCAGTTGAGTAAGTTGATGCATTCTGGAATTCGATTGAGTGTTAACGTAAGCGATTCGCGCTTCCTGGCCTGTTTTTAACTCAAACATATTTTTCGCGATCGTTTGTGTGGTCTTCCTGGCTTCCCGGCAGCATTGCCCTTCTGGTATTGGCAACCCATGCGGACAAACCTTTGGGTGACCAAGAAGAGTACAAATACCGTCAACAATTTCCGGCACCACAATATGTTCAAATTCGCATGCCCCTGATTCTGCCTGGTCAATTTTTAGATCTAAAATATCAGTTAGCAGTCTTTCCGCGATTCTGTGAGACCTTACCACTTGCCGTGCCTGGTCATTACCCTTTTCGGTAAATTTGAACTCTGTTTGTGTAAGGTTAACATAGCCTTTATTTTTTAAAGCCTCCATAATTGCCGGATTCCAATCATTAATAACAACCGGCAGGAAATCTATCATATTTGATCCATGTTTTTCCTGTATATGCCAGAGAATTTCCAGATGCTCCTCAACCTCCCTTTTTTCCCGTTCACAATAAAAATTATTCAATCTTTTTATTCTATTGTTTTGAGCCATGGCTAAACTCCAATTTGAAATATTTTTAGTAAAAAATTTACAATCCCACCAAAAATTATAGATGTCGTCGTAATTATTAAAATCATAATCACTGCTTTTTTAGGCTTTAGTTCTTTAACGATTGCCATCACATTCGAGATACATGGAATGAACAATGTCGTTACAATTATGGCTACAATTACCTGTGAAGTGGATAAACTACCGTTGGTCGCCATATTCATAATGAGAACAGCTCCGGCTTCTGATCGTGCTAAACTCATCACTAAAACTTCAGAAAAGTTGATCGGCAAATTCAGTAATCCCACGACGACCGGACGCAATGCGGCTTCCAGCAATTTAATCGCGGTTGTTTCATTTAAAATAAACAAAATGAAGGCGCCAAGTAAAAATAATGGCACGGCTTCCTTTAAAAACCAGATTGATCGATAATAGGTTTTTTGCATTAATAATTTAAAGTCGGGCACTCTAACAGGCGGGATTTCTATAATAAAATCGGTTTGTTTTTCTTTGGGAATTATTTTATTTAATATTAATCCGGCAACAATTTCAATCGAGGTAAGAATAAAAAAAACGATTAAAAAAGCGAAAAGTGGTTCACGTGAAAGCACACCTAATATGATACTCATTTGGCTGGAGCAGGGGATAGCTAATCCAATTAAGAAAATAGCAATGTATTTTTCTTTTTTTGTATCAAGGATTTTTGTCGAAAGAGTTGCCATGGTTTTGCAGCCAAAACCAAGGACGATGGGCAAGATAGATTTGCCGGTTAGTCCAAATTTCTTGAAAACCCGGCTGGTTAATATAACTAAATTGGTTAAATAACCTGTATCTTCCATCAGGTTCAACATCAGAAAAAATAAAGTGATAATTGGCAGTACTGTTCCGATGGCATTAAATAAACCAGTTGTTAAAAGCCCATAGTCGCCGATTAAAAATCGTTCTAAAAGCGCGAATTCGATAATCGAATCCAAGAAATTAATTACAGGAATAAATATAAATTTGTCGAGTGTGGTAACAAGATAACTGGCTCCAAATTTACCAACGATAAAATATGTTGATAGAATCAAACCCAACAATACCAACCATCCCAGAACCGGGTGCCGCGACCATTCGCCGAATTTTTGTACACCGTATTTGGTGAGCTCATCTTTCCGGGTAATTACGTGGTTTACTGTGGATTGTATCCAATGCTGCTGGGCATTCAGGAAAGATATTGAGAGATTTACAACATTTTTATTAATGAATTGATTATGCTTTTTTTGAATTTCTTGTGCTACATCTTTGCCATAGCGGCTTTTAATCCACTTTAAGGCGTAGCTGTCATCAAGCGCCATAAGAGTCAAAATCAAATTGGAATGTTTGTTTTCGCCAGGAAATAATTGTCCTAATTCAGAAAAGTAGTTTTTACAAATATAGGGGTAACTTTTAATGTTTTCCGGTTTCTGTATTTTGAGAATACTCTTCTTAATATTTTCTGTACCTTTGCCTTCAGTAGCAATTGTTTCAATGACCCGAACACCCAGGTGCTCGGATAGAATTTTGGAGTTGATACGAATTCCGTGTTTTACTAACTCGTCATTCATGTTGAGAACAATGACCATAGGTATTTGTAATTGAACGAGCTGATAAGTTAACAATAAGGATTGTTCCAATTTCGCGGATTCAATGACCTGCACAATAATTTTCTGTCGCTTATTTAACAACAAATCACGTGCTTGCTGCCCTTCTTCAGAAGGGTGATCAAGACGGTATATCCCCGGCGTATCGATTAGTTCATATTTGTTTTTTTCAATCTGAATAATGTCAGAATTTAGTTCGATTGTGGTAAATAAGTAATTTGCGGTAATAGCGTACTTTTTGCTCAACAGGTTGAATATTGTTGTTTTGCCCACATTGGGATTGCCCACAAGGAGTAAAAGCGGTAGCAATTCTTTTTCTTTTGATTTCATTTATTGACTTAACCTAATTAAACTTACAATATGAGTGAGTTTATTTTTCTGATTTTTGACATTTTGGACAAATGCCAAAAATTTCAAATTTATAAGAATTGATTTTGTAGTTATGCTGCTTTTGCATAAATTTTACATTTTTTTCAATGGTTTTACTATAAAATTCTGTGATATGACCACACTTCAAACAGATCAAATGACCATGTTCCGGTGCTTGTTGATTGTTTATTTCAAAAAATCCTCTCTTTTCGCCAAAGGTATGTTCAACCAGGATTCCGCTGTCAACGAGTAAACGGATTGTTCGGTAAACAGTGGCGATGCCAATGACGGGATCTGTTTTTAATAAATCACTATAAATATCGTCTGTCGTAAAATGACCGATTTTTTTGACAATATTTTCAAATATCAAATCACGGCGTTTGGAGGATTTTAAGCCGTTTAATTTAATATAGTCATTGTATTGATTTTTAAGGTTGGATAAAGTCATGGTCTATGCCACTTTTTAATAATGATAGTGATTATCAAAATTAATATAAAAAATTAAAGTGAAAAATGCAATTGAATTTTTAAATATTTTTTTATCAGTTGAAGTCAGGTTTCTACTGGTAAGTAATATTTAAGATAGTGGTGAAGCCAATTTGTTTTTGATGTTATTGTAAAAAGAGTGAGGAGGCTAAATCTTTGATGAATGATTATAAAAAAAAGGAAGCGAGCAAAAAACTCACTTCCTTTTAAAATTTGACTAACTTCGAAAAGTCAGCTTACTTCATCAAGACCATAGACTTGGAAAGAATACGACCTTCGACATCTAATCGGTAGATATATTGTCCACTGGTTACCATGCTGCCTGAATTGTTTGTTCCATCCCAATTTGCAATGTGGTTACCTTGTGTCATTTTTCCTGAAACCAATGTTTTAACTTCTTCACCCAACATATTGTAAACTTTCAGGGTAACATAAGCTTCTTTTGGAATTGAGTAAGTAATTGCAGTTGTTGGATTGAATGGGTTTGGATAATTCTGGCTTAAAACATAAGTATCCAGAGTTTGCTCTCCCGGTCGGATTTCAACACCGGTTGTGGTGTTTCCATCTACCAGTACAACATAATTCGACAGAGAATCACCGGTTTCTAATCCGATTAAAAGTTCAGGAAGACCATTACCTGTCATATCATTATTAGTATTCCCAACACACAAGAAATTTTCAACATCACTTGGGAATGAAGAAGCATACATTCTCTGGCCACCACCGGTTGTGTCTGCCTGGAAAATCATTTCATAAGTGTAACTGGCTGAATCGGTAATAGCGCCTTCACCTTTATATTCCGCGCGAATGATGGCGCCGTCCCAGTTACCGTTGAAAAAGAAATCAGCATTTCCATCATTATCGTAATCACCGCAGCAACCGCCTCGAAGTCCGCCATCCCATACGTAAGCGACTTTTGTGAAGTTTGATTCGTCAATAGTTGTAACATCAGTTACATCATGGACAAGACCAAAGTAACCTCTTGAGTCAGCATTGAAAATTTCATTGTTACCGTCACCGTCAACATCAAATTGATAAGTACCATGGATAGACGCCCATAGACCATCACCCGGAATGACAATTGTACGCTCATAAGCATCGGCTCCGGTCGCTTCCCAGAATACCATATGATCGTAGCTGTAAGACATGAATAAGGCTTCTCCCATTCCATCGTTATCAATGTCAGTTATGGCAGTCTGGTAAACACTTCCTTTGTCAGCAGTGGTATCCATGACTTCAATGTTGAACTGGGTGAAAATATCCGCGAACTGACCAATTAATGAAAAAATCATTAAAGCGTCATTAGTGGTGGATCCGCTGAAAGCACGGAATCCACAAGCAATTTCCTGAACACCATCGCCATCGATGTCACCAGCAGACATGCCTGACGGACGGGTATTTGAACCTGGAGGTGCTTCGAAATTCCAGGTGGCTGTTGGTGTATCCGGGAAACCTGCCGCACTTGATTCAAAGACGTAGAAGCGTTGTGGATTCGCGTCTGGTGCCGGGTAACCGGAACCATAGGGCATACCCAAAAGTATTTCGTAATTACCATCGCCGTCCATGTCGCCGACGGTTGCTGTTGGGAAACTGGCACCGCCGGTGTTCAGGACCACATTAATTCAAATTGATCCGCGGCTGGATTGAACTCATAAACATGAATTGACGCACCATTATGATATTCCGGACCGGAATTTGGATTTGAGGCATCGGTGAGGAAAAAGAATTCCATATTTCCGTCTTTGTCAAAATCGTAACCAGCATAAACTTCATCAGTAACTTCCGGATTATCATGCGGTGGATTTGGTGGATTGTTTACAGTGAATTTAATTTCGTAACCGTCGGCTACGTAGTCTTGCGCAAAACCAGAAAGTAATGTTCCTAATACGAACAATACAGTTAAGGAAATTGTAAAAATTTTTCTCATGAAAAATTCCTCCATTTGGTGAAAATGTTAATGATAAATGAATTATTTATTTGATGAATAATTCTTCGCCTCTCATCACCTCCTCAAGAATTTAATAATACTTGTTTTTGATTTTAAATGTAATCTGAACGAACTAACTAAAGAGTAGAAAAAAAAAGTACTTCTTATTACATTTATTTAATACAATTTAAATTTTAATTATATGTTTTTTCAAAGTATAAATTTAAAATCAAAAAGTCAAGTAAAAAAAGAAATTACTAAATAGGAGGTTATCAAAAATGCAAATGTAAGGTGATTTATAATCTTATTAAATATGTAGTTGTCGAGGCTACAGCCTCCTAATGCAAATAATATATATTTGCATGATTTTTAGCGCAAGTTCATTAATTAGCGCATGAAATTATGGAGGGAAATAACATTATACTTTAAATAAAAGGTTGAAAAAAGGTTCATACTACAATTTTTCTCTTGACAATATAGAATTGTTTATTTATATTGAATTCAATTAAGTATGTTACAAATCTGACAAAAAATTTGGTATCATTTATTAGCCAGATTTTCTCCATTTAATTTTATTTTGCATAAAAATCTACTAGGAAATATTTTTAAACCTCAATAATAATTTTGCAGAAATTTCACTAATTGGAGGTGATAGAATGAAAGCAAAATTCATCATTTTATTTTTATTAGTTTCTCTTTTACAAATTTCGGTTTTGTATGCCGGAATTACCGGCAAAATCACCGGAAGGGTGATTGATAGCGAATCAAAAGAACCGCTTCCCGGGGTGAATGTCCTCATCAAAGATTCGGTAATGGGGGCTGCGACAGATACAGATGGAAAATTTTTCATCTTAAATGTGCCGCCGGGATCATACACGGTCGTTGCTCAAATGATTGGATATACAGCACAAAAACTCGAGAATGTGAGGGTCAATGTTGATTTGACGACTAAAATTGATTTTGTTCTTTCCACAGAGGTATTGGAACTTGGCAAAGAGGTCGTTGTTATAGCTCAACGTCCGATGATTCAAAAAGACGCGACTGCGAGTGCGGCGATTATTTCCGCTGCTGATATTGAAGTCGCTCCGGTTGAAACATTTGCGGAAGTTGTACAGAATAAAGCGGGAGTTACTGTTGACCGGAACGGTGAGATACATATCCGTGGTGGAAGAGCCGATGAAATTGTATATCTTGTTGATGGTGTCCCTAATGTTGATCCGTTCACCAGTAAATTAGGTATCGAGGTGTCCACTAACGCTATCGAAGAACTTTCTGTCATTAGTGGTTCTTTTAACGCGGAATATGGACAGGCTTTATCCGGTGTGATCAATATCGTAACAAAAGAAGCTCCAAAAAAGTATAGTGGAAATATTTCTTTCCAGACTGGTGATATGTTATCAGATTACAATATTGAATTACTACCTCAGCTTCGCGATGAAGCTAAAAAACTTGATCTATTTAACACCCATGAAATTGAAGCCAGTTTTGGCGGACCATTACCTTTTTTAAAGAATAAGTTGTTCTTTCATTCTTCAGGACGTTATTATGATGACTCTGGTTATCTCTATGGTCAAAGGGTTCATGGAACCAACAATTACGCGGATTCGATTCAGACAGGAGACGGTAAAATTATTTCGATGAATCCTGTTAATCAGTATAATGTGCAAAATAAGTTATCGTTCTATGTTATGCCCGGTATGCGATTGCAATATACAAATATGGTCCATGGCAAAGATTGGAAGAATTATAGCCATAGCCGCAAATTAATTGTTGAAGGACAAAACAATTATTTTGAGCAGGGAGATCGGCATAGTATCAAGTTGACACATCAACTTTCAAGCCGTACTTTTTACACAGTAAATGGATCATACCAATGGAAAAAATACTGGTATTATGCATACGAAGATCCACGCGATCCGCGTTATATGTGGAGCGGATATTATATAAAAGATTCAAACTATGAGTTTTATATCGGTGGTACTGAAAACAGACGCAGAACACAAAAATCACTGACATATTTAGGTAAATTTGATATTACAAGTCAAATTAATGATGTACATGAAATCAAATTTGGCCTGGAAACAAAAAAACTTGATTTGTACGAGCATGATTATTATGTAAACGTGGATCAACGCGCGGAACCATTCACTGATTTGAATGGTAATGGAGAATATGATGAAGGGGAACCATTTGAAGATATAAACCTGAATGAAGAATGGACTCCTGCCAAAGATGATAATAATGATGGTATCCCGGGAAACATTGTTGACGCGCTTGGGCGGTTAAATAATGAATATAACCGCAATCCTATCGAATATTCTGCTTATCTGCAGGATAAAATCGAATTAGAGGATATGGTTATTAATCTTGGTTTACGTTTTGATTGTTTTAATCCGGCTTCCGAATATTTGACTGATTGGGCTACACAAGGGGAGCCAATTACAGAACCCGCTGATATAAAATATCAATTAAGCCCGCGTTTTTCTCTGGCGCACCCAATTTCGGACAGAGGAAAGCTTTTCTTTTCCTACGGACATTTCTTTCAGATGCCGCCTTATTACCGATTGTTTCAGAATCCTGATTTCGACGTAAGGGTCGGCGGTGGTGTGTTGACTGCTGATGATTTAGGTAACGCGAATTTGAAGCCTCAAAAAACAATCAGCTATGAAGTTGGTTTTGAACAGGAAATTGTTCAGGATGTCGCTGCTTATGTGAAAGTTTTTTACCGGGATATTCGGAATTTACTGGGTCAGCGAATTTACCGGTTCCCAAGCGGCGACACTTACGCGTTTTTTATCAACAGGGATTTTGGACATGTAAAAGGAATCACATTTACACTGGACAAAAGATTTGCTAATTATTTTTCTGCTTCAGTGGATTATACTTATATGCGCGCTGAAGGAAACGAGTCTGACCCAACACGAGCAAGGACGGACTATAGACTATCAATCGAAGCGGAAAAGCAGGTTGTCTTCCTGGACTGGAATCAGCCTCACGCGTTACGTGGGAATATCCATTTTGGAAATAGTAAAAATTGGGGTTTATCTACTATTATCCGGTTGGAAAGCGGCTATCCCTATACACCCCAGGCGGCGAATGAGATCATCCGGGTTGCTGAAGAAAATAGTGGACAAAAAATACCAATTTACAATGTTGACATAAACGCTTTTAAAACTTTTAAATTGAATATGGGCGGCAAACCATTAAATTATTCAATTTATTTAAAAGTTTATAACCTACTCGATCGCCAAAATGAAAATTATGTCTGGGATAGCACCGGAAGGGCTACTTACGGATTGGCAAGATATGGTGGACTGCAAACGCTTGAATGGATGAATCGACCAAATTGGTATTCCAAACCGAGATCATTCTTTATTGGCGCTTCCATTGAATTTTAGAAATGAATTTAATTATTTAAGGAGAAAAAGATGAACAGAAAATATTGTTCTATTTTTTCGATCTGGATTTTTGTTCTAATATTGGTATTTTTAGTGTCTCCTTTAACATCTGTGATGGCACAATATCAAAGACCTGATAAACCAATGAAATATTGGTCAAAAAAAGAATTTGAAGATTGGAAAAAAAATGATCAGGACAAGG
This sequence comes from Candidatus Zhuqueibacterota bacterium 4572_119, assembly GCA_002084535.1. Taxonomy (GTDB): domain Bacteria; phylum Zhuqueibacterota; class Zhuqueibacteria; order Thermofontimicrobiales; family Thermofontimicrobiaceae; genus NBLI01. Next base: position 2,627 of record NBLI01000024.1, on the reverse strand, counting down.
TAAACGCTTTGTTCAAACCGACAGAACACGTGAATCGTTTTTTTGGGCTTCATGATGGAAATAAAATCAGAACGCTTTTTTATAACTATGGGTCTATCGGCGCTCCAAATACAGAACCGTCAATTGAATGGCCCATATTCAGCAATCATGGATATGGCTATGAATTTGGCGCTTTAATTGGGGCAGAAGTTGTTGACAGGCACGGTCAGACAACCTATATTTTCAATGATGGAATGCTTGATGGAGGTGAAGGAAATCCTCAAGGTGGTGTCAATGTTTGGGGTTGGGAACCGTTAGCCGGTTATAGTGTTGACCCGGATGAATATGCTTCATGGACTCAAGCCAGTAAGGACAAAGGCGGTATTGCAATGAGTAACCGTCCTGAGACCTGGGGAGAATTATTTCCAACAGATGACGAGGGAAATCAATTATGGCCCGGGCAATATGGTGATGGAGTCGTAACAGCAGATTTGGAAAGTTTTTACGTTATCGATGACCGCTGGAATTATGAATTCGAATATTACCCTTATGAAGATGATTCTTTGAAAAGGGGGCTGGGCTTAGAAGTAGTGGTTCGGGGATATCAATACGCGGCTTCTTTGGCAGAAGATATCATCTTTTTCCAATTTGAAGTGACTAATAAAAGTGATAAACCATTAGAAAAAGTTGTCGTTGGAATGATTGGTGATCCGCACATCGGCGGGGCAGGTGATTTCGCGGATGATTACGCTGGTTTCATTGATACCGACGGTATCGACAGTTATACCGGCGAAACCCATGACGTGACAGACATGGTTTATTCATGGGATAATGAAAATTCAAGCAATGATTTCGGAATCCCCTGGTCAGAACTTGGATTACTTGGCTATAAATTCCTTGAAAGCCCGGGAAATCCTTTTGACGGTATTGATAACGATAATGACGGCTTTACCGACGAAAATCGTTTTAACGAAATTGATGAAGATGGCGATTGGGACGCTTCAGACAGTGAAGCTCTTGCCGATGTCCCGGAAGAAAACTGGTGGAATGGTATCGATGATGATGGTGATGGTATTATTGACGACCTTGGGGATGTTGACAAAAAATCGGATGATATAAATGAAAATGGCAGCCCTGATGCAGGTGAGCCAGATTTTGATATGCTTGATCTGGACGAGAGTGACCAGTTGGGTTTAACAAGTTTTGCCGCACCGATTTACGCGACTGAAGAAGCATGGGATGATGAAAAAATGTGGATGAGAATGACTCCCGGTGCTTTTGATATTGCCGGCATTCAACAAAATCAGGACAATGTTTTTATATTTGGCTCCGGGTATTTTGAATTACCCCAGGGACATATGGAAAAATATTCAATTGCTTTGATAATGGGGCAAAATAAAACTGATTTGCTGGCAAACGCAAAAGTCGCCCAGTGGATTTTTAAACTCAATTTTCAGTTTACTAAACCACCGGATGCGCCAAATGTTTGGGCTGTCGCGTCTGATCATTCAGTAACAGTTTACTGGGATGATAAATCAGAGAAGTCAGTAGATCCCATATTTGGAGAAGATTTCGAAGGATATAAAATTTATCGCAGTAATGATAAAATTAATTGGGGAGATCCAATTACAAATAACCAGGGCATTTTAGTTGGCAGCGTACCACTTAATCAATGGGATTTAATTAACGATTATGAAGGTACTCATCCGGTTGAATGGGAAAGAGGGATTCATTTTGATCTTGGAAAGAATACTGGATTGGTTCATTCCTTTACTGATAAAAACCTTGTGAATGGTATTACTTATTATTACGCGGTCACGGCTTATGACAGGGGAAGCATCGAGGGAAATGTGTCGCCCTTGGAATGTGCAAAATCTGTTGATGGCTCCAATGTGGTTTCAATAATACCAAATGCTCCTGCTACCGGTTTTCAGGCGGCTACCGTAGAGGTTGAACATGTTGGGCCTAGTACCTCCGATTTTGTGGTATCAATCCTTGATCAAACCAGAGTTGATACAACAGATTATACTATTACGTTTGATGCTTCCAATCCTGACGAAACTAAACTTTCCATTATCAATTCAGCAAATGAAGTGCTGGTGGATAATATGCTCGTTTCCGATGTTGAAAACCTTTGGAACGAGAAGATCAATTTTGGTCCCTATCAAGCACATATTGTGGATGAAAAGTATATCGCGGTTGATTCTCTTAAATGGACAGCAGGAGAAGAGATTTTTTCATTATCAGCCAGTGAATTTAGCGGAGGTATTTTATTCCCGAGAAATATTGAAATCAGATTTTTTGATGATATAAGAGATACATCCGTACTTGTATCACCTAAAGAAGTTAAATTTGAAGCATGGAATGCGACGGACAATGAAAAAATGGATGTTGTTTTCTTTGATAATGATAATGATGGAGAAGCAACTGCGGGAGATCGAATTGTACCGATTAGTTATGAAGGAGTCGTACCAAAAGCAACATGGGATATTGCTTTATCTGAGCCAGCGGACACGACAATAACAGATAAAATTCCTGACGCTGGATCAGTAATTTCAGTTTATGTCTCTAAACCATTTGAGAGTACTGACAGCTATGTCGTAAGTGGTGCGGCTGCTGAATTAAATATTCCGGCAGATAAAGCAAAG
>NBLI01000232.1 GCA_002084535.1 Candidatus Zhuqueibacterota bacterium 4572_119 | reverse complement strand
TTATTACATTTCCAAGAATGGAAATATCTTCTTCAATGTCCTCAACTTTTGTGAAGTTAATTTTATTCGCGAAAGCTGAATCAGATAACTTTTCCTTGCGGTAGCTTTTTAAATTGGCATAGGACACACTGGCAATCATCTGCCTGGGTAAGTTATCTTTTGACCTGCGATAATTCCGGTAAAATCCATTAAAATCAACAATAACAGAAACATTCTCATCGGGCTTCAGATCCCGTATGGAAGACGCGTAATTGCCCATAAAATGAGTCAGAGATTTTTTCAACTGATCGAGTTCTTTGTTGATGTCAAATTTTTCTTCCTTCTCTTCATCGCTTTTGATGAAATAACTACCAGCATTACCAGATGTAAACATGTTGTTTAAATTCACTGAAACAATCCCATTTCTGTTGAATGAATAATGGGTATTAAAAATCACACCATAATTTTGTGAATAAAAACCTTTGCTGCTCGTCCCCAGAATAAAAATATTTTTATTGCTGGGCGATAAAACTTTGTCAAGGACAGTTTCCATAATATCAATGTCATTTAGTAGTTCCTGGCTGGGTCGGCTGGACTGGGCGATGCCGATCCCGGTCAGGAAAAACAAAACAATCATCATTGATAAAAATTTAGAAAATCGATATTTCATTTTTAACCTCATGATTTATTTCAAATTTCAATTTTCAGATTCCTATTTAAATTTGAATATTTTTACCATTTCCAATTTTCCGAGAAAACGCGAAATCAGGAAAATTTATTTTTGCGTACTGGAAATATATCTTAAAAGTTCGTTCAAAGAATTGTCAGTCCGTTGAATTTTATTAGTTGTCGTCCGTTCAAAATCTACCAATCCCTCTCCAATTAGATTCAGATCCTGGAGTCGCCTTTGTTCCAAACTTTGATTAAACTGCGTTAATGTCGTTGCCCATTCTGCCCGCTGTTTCGCTTCGCTCTGGTCGATCATGGTTTTCACCAAGTAGTAATTTTCCTGCCTTAATTTTTCAACCAGTTGCTGAACTTGCAAAGAAGATAATTGGCTTTGCTCCGGTTGAGATTTTTTGGAAAACAACGCCATTTTCATATTAAAATTCCCCTGCTGATAAGAAATTTCTGTGTTGCTGATTGCAAGCAACAGGAATAACGCGGCGAATCCATAAGCGAAACCAACAGCTAATCTTTTTGGGCTGGGAATTGCTTTATTCAGTTTTTCTTTTAAATTATTAAACCAGGAAACTTTTTCCGAAACCATCACCAGGTTAAAATCCGGTTCAACATCTTCCCATTTTTGCAGTATTTTTGAAGTACTTTTCAGCGTGTTAATTTCAGCGCTGCATTTTTCACATGTTGCCAAATGGGATTCCAGGATCCCCCTGTTTTTATCGGATATTTCATCATAAAGATAATCTATCATCAAAGGATGCATTTGATCACATTTCATAACTTAGCACCTCCTCGGTAATTTGCCATTTTTCAAACACCTTTCTTAAACCATTTAATCCGTAATACATGCGTGATTTCACCGTATTTAATGGTTCCCCCAGCGCCGCCGCGATTTCTTTGAATTTCAAGCCCTGGTATTCTTTCATAATAATCACCACACGCTGTTCTTCAGGAAGCTGCTGCAACGCTTTTTGCACGATGCTACCGATCTGTTTTTGGTTCATCGCGGCATCAGGAAAATTGCTGCTATTTTCAACTAACTCATCAGGCATAAGATGACCATTTTCGTTATTTTCATTAATTAAATCGATTGAAAGGAAATCACGTTTAGCCAGCGATTTTAATTCATCTTTGCAAAGGTTGGCAGCGATTTGATAAATCCACGATGAAAATCGTTTCGCGTCTCTCAATTTGTGAATATTTTTGTAAACACGGATGAATGTTTTTTGGGTAATATCACGCGCGGATTCACTATTTCCCATGTAACGTAAAGCGAAGTTGTATATTGTTTTTTCCCAACGCTTTACAAGCACATTAAAACCTGTCCGGTCTCCACCGATGATCCGCTCTGTCAGCTCTAAATCTGTCATAAGGCCTCATTTGTGTTGTATTTGAAATCTAATTATTAGACTATTCTTAATGGGGAAAAGTTTTGTTTGATGTAAGAAAACTTAAAAATTATAAAGAAGATATATCGGGAAAGAAAAGAGAATTGCTATTTGTTTAAATGAAAATTGATCTGTCTTTTATTACATTTTGCAACATTTTATAAATGGTAATCCAATCAGTAAAATCTAAATTGTCATTGAGCTGACCTTTGTAAAATTTTTCAACAAACTCAACAGATATAAATTTACATTTGCTTTCCAATTCTAGTAAATCTTGTTGTAAGTCATTTATTTCCTGATCAAGCTGATTAATTTTCAATTCACCAATTTAGAGATCGTTGTATCAACAATCTCATCTTTTTCATGGGTAATCATATATTTTTCTATTTTTTTTTTATGTTTGTTATTGAATTTCTAATTTTAATTCCCATGATAGTTTGTAATGATTTTCCCAATAATAACAGATTTTCCTGATTATTACTTTTACTTGTGCTTTTGCCAACTAATAAAAAAAGCTATTCAAATTTTGTTATTATGTTACTCAATTTAATCCTGTAAATTCAGAATACCCTGTTATCCCCAATAAAAAGAATCGGGATCTACGACCTGTCAAAAAAAATATTTGTTAATACCCTGTGATTGGTTACAAATGAAGTAATATTCAGCTTCTCAAAATTTTTGATATTTATAATTTCAGTTGTACTATAATAAAGGAACGGTAAACGTAAAAACAAAACCACAGAGAATCAGAATTTTCTTTTAGATTCTCTGTGGCTATTCTTTTAAAAAACTTATTATCCAACAACAAAATATCTTTACAAATCACCATTCACCAATTTACCAATCACCAATCACAACTCACCACTCACCAATCATGGAAACCTGATTTCAATCCCAAAACGTGGTTTACCCCTGATGTTTAATTTGAACGGATCTGCATCTTTTTCGATAATTTCCTGACCAACATGATAACCTTCTTCCAAATCCTGGGCAAATTCCACGCTGTATCCCGCGAACAAATGCAAATCGATGAAATCGACGGGGATACCAAAACCAAGGCCAAGAATCGGTTCAATAGTTTCGGAAATGCGAAGTCCACCACAGAGGTGAAAAGAGGTCGCCAGTTGTCTGGCTTTGGTATCGACCGGTTTGAAAAAGAAATTAATCAAGCCAAATGTTGCCAGGTCTAATTCAGGTTTGGGGCGGACGACAATCACACCATTTTCCAGTGTAATGTCCACATCATCCGCGCTGGTTATCGCGGTTCCGATACCGAACCCCCATCTTTCCAAAGAAGAATTATCAAAAACTTCATGAGCCAGTACCCGCTCGTCAGACAAATCTTTTTTAACGACTACGTTTATATCACAATATTTTTGAAATTTTTTCGGAATATCAAACTTGCGAACATCCATCCATGTGCGATACTCTCCACTGGCTTGCGCCGTAGCCTGGGAAAAAATTGGAAAAAGTCCGATAAAATATGGCAGCACTTCTTCAAAATAGGATGACTTGCTTGTAAGCACGGTTGAAAGATAAGACTTTGCCTCCTCTTCCCTTGAGATGTAAATATAATAAAGTGAACTGGATTTTAAACCGTAAATGCGGGTGTCATGGAAATAGGAATCGCCATGCAGCATGCCGATGGGAGTTTCCGCGTCATTAAAATTAGCGACAACAATGTAGTAATCATTTTTGTTCATCTCAAAACCGAATAAAGATATCAGTTTTTTTAGACTGTCAGTTGCCAGGTCTGTAAAACCATCCCGGTAAAACCGCCATGTCTTCCCAAACAAATCTTGAGAATCTTCAACGACATAGGGAGCGCCAGCCACCTTTTTCGGAATAAGAATGGCGCGGTCTTGTGCAAAAACAAACGAAGTGACTAAGAGAAGAATCAGGATACAAACGATACACTTCTTCAGCATAATGCTTTTCTCCTTTATAATATTAATTTTACCTATGAGTTAATTCGATTTATTGAAGTGAGTATGCAAACGGAGATGAAATAACCATTGTGACTTCTTCCCTTTTACCGGTAAATTTAAATCAAATAAATTCCCATGTACCGCAAATTCAATAAGCTGAATGCTCCGGTAAATTATTCCCCTCACTAATTGTTATCTTGTTTGGAAAACAAATAATGTGATGATTTAGTCAATAACAAACAAAATGAATCTTATTTTAATAATAATAATTAATTATCAATAAAGCAATAAATATAATAATAATTTTGAATCAAATCAGGTTTTGATTTTTTGAGGTATCGACCTCGCAAACAGGACAATTTAATTATGGTCACAATTTTAGAGTGTATTATATCCAAAGATGTTTCTGCTGCGGGTTTTCTTCTTTCAGCTATGACGAGACATCAAGTTCCAGCAAAATGCTTTCTGCCTTGAGCACCTCCTGCAATGGTACCATCACTTTGATTTCATTAACTATGTGTCCATCATATTCCCCGGAAGCGCGGAATAACGTGTAATCACCGGATCCCATGTGCCAGGCTCCGGCTTTTCGGGAATAAATGAACGGGTGCAAGCCTTCCTGCTCAAAGCAGCTTTTGACATATTGAGCCTGTGCTTCATCACTTATGCCGAAGACTCGAGCCATACCCTGGTAAATTTCATATTCCGAATGCTTTTCACATAAAAATATGTCATTCACATTTGTGCCGCATTTTTCACAATATGGTTCACAACAAATCACACAAACACCGGACGCGTTAAGTTCGTTGTGATTGACGCATGAAACATTATCAACAAATATACTTCCGCAAAAGGGACAAAAATCATTATCTTCATCTACTCCCCTGTCGCATTGGCTGCACGTGATTTGCTCCTTTTTAGATTCCATTTACATCTCCTACCGCACTGTTCAAAATTTGAGGCGCTATAATTTTTTTAAAAGTTTGGAAATACTTTCCGCGTCATTCATCACATAAAAGTGGAGATGTTTTTCTCCGGCTTCCAGCAGCTCCCTGCTTTGTTTCAGAGCCCAGTTGAAGCCGATTTCCTCGGCATGTTTTGGATTGCTCATTAATTCATCCGCGAATTCTTCCGGAAGATCAACATGGAAATTGCGGGGAATTGAAACAAGTTGATGTTTGTGATGGATAATCTTAATTCCCGGTAAAATGGGAATATTAATAGCCATTTCGCGGCATTGTTTTACATAATTAAAAAATTTCTCATTGTCAAAAAACATTTGTGTAACGATATAACCCGCACCAGCATCTACTTTTTTCTTTAAATTCCGGATGTCAATTTTTAGGTTTGGCGCTTCAAAATGCTTTTCAGGATAACCAGCGACACCAACGCAAAAATCCATGGGATCAGCGTTGATAATCTCTTCGACATAAATGCCATTTCTCAAGTTCGCGATTTGTTTGACCAGGTCGCTTGTGTAAGTATTCTCGTGGCGGTTTGGATCAACCGGCTTTTTGTAATTAGTATCATCCCCACGAATGGCAAACACATTTTCAATACCCAGAAATTGAAGTTCGATAAGCGCGTCCTCTGTCTCTTCCTGGTTGAATCCCCGGCAAAGCAAATGAGCCACTGTATCAATGCCAAAGCGATTTTGAATGACGCCGCAAATACCGAGAGTACCCGGACGCTTTCGCCGCACCCTGCGTTTGATGATCCCTTCATCGACTTCCTCATAACTGGCGACAGCCGCGTGACTGGTAACATCGATGAATGGCGGATCGAAATGTTTTAATTTCTCCACTATGTCGATAATAATTTTACCACTTTTTCCGCGCGCCGGCGGAATTATTTCGAAACTGAATCCTGGATTAGTCTGGTCTTTTAGATGTTCAGATACTTTCATGTTATTCCTTTTTTCGATTTGCTCACCACTTTAATGTGAAGAGGTTATATTTTAAAATATTTTGCCTGCGGATGATGAATGATTATGGCTGATGTTGACTGTTCCGGGACAAGT
>NBLI01000231.1 GCA_002084535.1 Candidatus Zhuqueibacterota bacterium 4572_119 | reverse complement strand
CAGAAACATATTTCGGCAGAATTCACAGTACGCCAAAACCAGCTCCAGTGCGGACTGTGGAACCTGAACAGTGGGGTGAAAGACATGTGAAAGTTGAAGCAAAATCTCAACCCATTTTAGTTGTGGGTTATCATCGCCCCCAGGAAACTCACGAGGATGACGCGGCGCTGGAAGCCCTGGCAAATATTATCGGTCAGGGACGTTCTTCACGGCTTTGGAAATTATTAGTAAAAAAAGAAAAAATCGCGGTTCAGGCTGGCAGTTTTAATGGCTTCCCTGGCAGCAAGTTTCCCAATCTCATCGCGTTTATGGCAGTTTCATCTAAAGATCATACGTCAGCAGAATGTCTCGCGTTAATTGATCAGGAAATTGAAAAAATAAAATCCGAATCTGTCACAGAGGATGAACTTACTAAGTTCAAGCAGACACAAAAAAAAGGTATCATCGATGGGATGAAATCAAATTCCGGCATGGCAGGCAGCCTAACTCATTATGACGTGGTTCATGGTGACTGGAGAAAAGTTTTTGATCAGATTGCTGATGTTGAAAAAATCACTGCTGATGATGTAAAAAGAGTGGCAAATAAATATCTGTTCAAAAAGAATCGTACGATTGGTGAAATTGTTCCTGAAGCTGAATAATTTTGTCTTTTCAAAAAAACACAAATTATATAAAGGAAAATGAGATGAGAAAAAATAAACTCATACACACATTATGTGGTGTTCTTATTTTTACATTTATGGTAAGCGGAATTAGCCTGGCTCAAAAAAGCCCAAAAGATAAATTCAAATTTCCTAAATTAAACGAAATGAAAATGCCAAATGTGGAACAGGTTACTCTAAAAAACGGCATGAAATTATTCTTAGTCGAAGATCATGTTTATCCGACCATTAATATGAGAGCAATGATTCGCGCCGGGTCAGTCTATGAACCCGCCGATAAAATCGGACTGGCTTCTATTGCCGGAGAAGTATTGAGAACCGGCGGGACAAAAAACATGACCGGCGATGAGATCGATGAAAAGTTGGAAACCATGGCCGCGTCAATTGAAAGCGGAATTGGAACAGGTTCAGGCTTTCTCACTGTTTCCATGTTAAAAGAAAATTTGGATGATGTGTTGAAAATATTCGCTGACATTTTGATGAATCCGGTTTTTAATGAAGAAAAAATTGAATTGGCAAAAGTGCAAGCGCGTTCCGGAATTTCCAGACGCAATGACAATGTTCGGCAAATTACCAACCGGGAATTTAATAAATTGATTTACGGAGCGGATAGCCCGTATGCAAGAACAATGGAATATGCCACAGTTGACGCGATTACGCGTGAAGATATCAAGACTATTTATAAAAAATTTGTGGCGCCGAATAACATGATAATGGCGATTTGGGGAGATTTTCAAACATCGGATTTAGTCGGGAAACTGGAAAAAGTTCTCGCGGGGTGGAACAGCAGAAAACTAAATATTCCGTCAATGCCGAAGGTGAATTATCAATACAAATACAGTGTCAATTATATCGACAAACCTGATGTGGATCAGTCCAATATTATGTTGGGGCATATCGGCGGTTTGAAAAACAACGAGGATTACGCTCCATTGCAGGTGATGAACAGCATACTCTCCTGGGAAAGAATGTTTAAAAAGATAAGAACTGATGAAGGTTTGGCGTACAGTGTTTGGGGAAATTATGGCACAGGATATCAAGTCCCCGGAGTTTTCAACGCGGGCGCCCAGACCAAATCAGGATCAACGGTTTATGCTATCGAATTGATGATTAAGGAAATAAAACGGTTGATGAATGAAGAGGTGACAGATGAAGAACTGGAAAAAGCAAAAGATCAGTTTTTAAACACGTATGTTTTTCAGTTTGATAGCAAATCGAAAATTGTAAACAGAATGATGACACTGTTTTACTATGACTATCCCTCCGATTTCAATGATAAGTTCATCAAACAGGTTGAAAATGTCACTAAAGCAGATGTGAAACGGGTAGCGGCAACAGCAGAGTCGCTGGAAAAAGGGAAATTGGTATTCAAAAAAGCAATTGCAGCCATGGGAGATTTTGATAAAATTAAGCAGTTGAAAAACTTTATTTCGAAATTATCACTGACCCAGGTGATGGGACCAAACGAATTTTCCATGGAAGGAGAGCTCACCAGCCAATACCCGGATAAGACTTTTATGAAATTGAACACGCCGGGTGGAGAAGTAACCATGACTATTAACGGAAATAAGGGAGTAATGAAAAGCCCGATGGGAGCTGGTCCACTGCCCGAACCTCAGCGTAAAGCCATGATGGATAATGCCAAACGCGATCCGCTTTACATTGCTAAATATTTAGATGATTATCAAATTCAATATATCGGAAAAGCTAAGTTCGCTGATAAGGAAGGTATTGACTTACTTTTTACCGGGAAAGATAATACGTTTCACATGTACTTTGATATTGAAACAATGCTGCCAATGGGTACATCCTATCAGGAAACATTGCCCACAGGTCCGGCGACAGTGGAAGAAATCACCGACGACTTCAGAGAAGTTGATGGTATCAAGGTTGCTTTTCATTCGGTGGGAATAGCTAACGGAAACAAACAATCGGAAGCAACGGTGAAAGAAATCAAGTTTAATGTGTCGCTGGATGAGAAAATATTTGTAATCGAATGATTGTAATATTTGTTAAAACAAACTGATATCATCATTTCTGAATATCCGATCACAGGGATTGCAATTATCAAATGAAATCTCGAATTTTTTTTGACAGGATAATCATGCCAAAGGCAGATACGGCTGGGCGCACAGGATATAACAGATTTGCAGGATTTTATTAAGAATATAAATATTGAAATGACCGGTTTAATAGTTTTTTTAATGAGTCCATTCTAAAAATTAGGTATTTTAAGATTTTTCATAAATTATGGTGCTATGACTTCAATATAAACATTTTTTGTTTTGATTGGAAAATACCTAATTTTTACCTTTTTAGAGTTGACTCTTTAATAAAGCATAAATATTCCTGTAAATCCTTGTTATCCTGTCAATTATTAGTAAAGAGCCTTATCATAGAAACTACCCTGTGATCGGTTATATTCCTGAAGGTGTCAGTTACTTTTGTATCAGCAAAAAAAATTAATCCTCAAAAAAAGTTCTATCCTCAACTTTACGTTTTTCCTTTTGACAGTCCTGATATTTTTTGATGTATTCGGTGGCGTCAATTTCCTTGTCCTGGGCTATCTTTATTTCCTGTGTTAAATTGTGCAGCATATTCTCCAGCTTACGTTTTTTTAAAAACACAATACAATCCCTGAATAATTGTTCCCGATCCGTGGCTTTGCCAATTTTCTGCGCCATGAGACCGGCGATTTTTGAGGAGATGTCCGGGTCAGTAATATTTCTTGTAATTATTTGTTTATCATAATTACCGTTTTGCTGGTAAATCCCCAGAATGATTGATAGCAAATGCTTGAGCTCATTATTTTTAAAATCATCCAATTGCAGATATTTGAAAATTTTGGGAAGCCAGCTGCCGTTTTCTATGACCAGTTTTAAAAGGTCTTCTTCGGCAACATCATATTTGGTTTGAATCCGTAGGGGAGTTTCTTTTTTTGTTCGTTCAGATTTAGCTTCCTGGTACGATATTCTGTCCGATCTTTTAATATTTTCCATTTGCTGCATCAACGCCCGTTCATCCAGCGAAAAATATTCCGCGACTTCTTTGATGGCAAGATTTTGCTTCAAACTATTCTTAATCCGCGCGATGGATGTCAACAGGTTATTGATGATCTTTGTTTTTCCGCTGTTTGTTTGACGGTCGTACTGTTTTGTAAGAGTGTTGATTTTAAACTGGATGAGAGAAAATCCGTGTTCCAGCAGTGCTTTGAATTTTTCTTTTCCATATTTATGCACGTAACTATCAGGATCGTCACCGCGGGGCAGGGTAACAATGCTAACCTCCAAATTTTCATCGAGGAAAATATCAGCCCCGCGCATGGCAGCCATTGATCCCGCGTTATCCGCGTCGTATAGCAGAATTATATTTTCCGAAAACCTACGGATCAGTTTTGCCTGATTCGGCGTCAGCGCTGTTCCTGAAGTGGCAACGACATTTTTAATTCCCGCCTGAAATAAGCTGATCAAATCAGTGTAACCTTCGACAAAAATCGCCTGATCAAGCTCGCGGATTTTTTGGCGGCTCTGATAAAGCCCAAACAAAACGCTGCCTTTATGGTAAATTGGACTTTCCGGTGAATTGATATATTTGGGCTGTTTTTCATCAGCAACAATTATCCTCCCGCCAAAACCGATTACTTTTTTATATAAATTGGAAACCGGAATCATGAACCTGCCTCTGAACCGGTCGTAATATTTATCCCCGGATTTTTTGATTATCAAACCCGATTTGGTGAGCAATTCCAGCGAGATTGAATCATGACGCGCCTGGTTAACCAAACTGTCCCAGCCAGGCAAAGAGTATCCCAGACCAAATTTTTTAATCATCTCGTCAGAAATGGAACGGTCTTTGATATATTGCAGACCCAATTTTCCTTTTGGGGTGAAAAGGTTTTTATAGAAAAAATTAGCCGCCCAGCGGTTAACGTGGTAAAGTCCTTCCTTCTCCTTTTCTAACGCGTTATCAGCCTGGGAACTGGGCAGCGGGATATTGGCTTTTTCCGCCAGAAATTCCAGCGCTTCCCGGAAAGACATTTTTTCAACTTCCATGAGAAAGTTAAAAACATTGCCTCCTTTTTGACAGCCGAAGCAATAGTAAAGTTGATTGTTTGGATTAACATGAAACGATGGTGAAGAGTCAGTGTGAAATGGGCATAGCCCAACAAAACTCTTACCCGCCTTTTTTAATGTGAGATAATTAGAGATGAGGTCAACAATATCTGTCGCCTCTCTCACTTCATCGATTTTATCCCTTGAAAAGCTGCCAGTCATCTTAAGCTCTTATTTACGTTTTTACATTGGAGGTCAATGGGAATTTTAAAATATAAATTTCATAAACCAAAATCAAGTAGAAAAGAGAGAATTGGAAAAATGAGTTGGAATCTTTTTTATCGTAATGACTAAACTTTTGTAAATTTTGGTTACCTTGTTTTCTTAACCGCAAGGGCGCGATGTTTACGCAAGGAACGCAAAAGTAAAAATACATGCGGAAGAGGTTATTTCGATAATTTCCAAAAGCAATTTAGAATTTGAGTGTTAATCATTATGCTTATAAATACTTTAATTGCAAATTTAAAAATTGCCTCGCGTCCTTTGCGAGCCTTGTGGTTATATAGAATTTTTTCATACCTACCAATACTCCAGTATTAGAAAAGGTTCAATTATTTAAATTTGTTATGAAGCATATATTAAAAAAATCTTGCTTTCTTGTTTATAATAAATTATATTGTCTGAAATAAAATAGTAACCGATCACAGGGGAGACCATTAAATTAAAATGAAATT
>NBLI01000023.1 GCA_002084535.1 Candidatus Zhuqueibacterota bacterium 4572_119 | reverse complement strand
TCCTTTAAACTTTCACAGGACTTACGAGCGTTATCCGGCGCTATGATTGCTTATTACGGTATGGGTAATTATAAAAACGCGTTTACCATAAGCCGCAGAATTCTTTCGCTTGATACTTATAATAGCGCGGCTATTTTTTATGCCGGGTTGTGTCTCGAAGAAAAAAAGAAAGTCTCTCTTGCAAAAAGAATTTATCGCTATTACCAATTCCTTCCTTCCAATGATCCCTATTATAACTTAATTAAATCAAGATTCAACCTGATGGTTGAAGAGGAAATGGCAGCGCGTGCTAAATAATACTCTGGCGGTACTTTATTACGTGAATATTCTTGAAGATCCGAGATGGGATGCTGTCAGCAAAGGTATCGCGGAAATGATGATCACTGATTTCGCGCAGGTTGAGCAATTAAAGGTTATAGAGCGCGTCCATTTGCAGAAACTACTCGAAGAAATGGAATTGGCAATGTCCGGATTGGCAGATGAAAACACAGTGCCTCGAATGGGACGATTAATGAGGGCGAAGAATCTCGTACATGGCTCATTTATGGTTAAAGCGGGAAGAAATTTAACCGTGAATTCAGATTTAATCGATGTTTCCGATAATCAGGGATTTGGTGCTGAAGAATTTAATGGTGAAATGCAGGAAATTTTAGCCATAGAAAAGGAGATTGTGTTTGCCACGCTAAAAAAATTAAATATTCAGGTCAGCGCCAGTGTACAAAAAAAAATTAAAGCTAACACCACCAAAAGCCTGAACGCGTTTCTCGCCTTTTGTAATGGACTTAATGATTATGATAACGGGGACTATGAAGCAGCACTTACGCAATTTCAAAATTCAGTAAAATATGATCCAAATTTTGGTTTAGCTAAAAATATGGCAAATATGACTCAAGCGTTAAATTTTGTCGCCAGCAACCAATTTGTTTCCAGGCATCCAGCTATCATGAATCGTCGTTACGCAATCGGCGCACGAACGCGACAAAGTGCTCCCGGGATGAGGCAGAGAAACTACACTCATTATCGCCTTCAGCAGCTTTCACAAAATTTGGATTTAGGGTATCTCCCGGGCAATAATTCAAGGAACGGTTCGGAATTGGTAAGAGACGATATTGCCGAACAGCTTCCAGATTTTATTAATCCGCGGGAGTTATTACCACTGCCACCGTCGCCACCGTTAACAAATCCAAATAACCCATAATTTGATTTGATTTAAATTAAAATCAAATCAATATGAATATAAAGCGGAGTGTTTTCATGAAAAGAAAGATTATACTTTTAACAAGTTCCTTTGTTTTGTTTGCTTTCAGCGCCGTTTTTTCACAAAACAGAATGCCAGTTATCGATACAGTTCTCGTATCCCAAAATGCTGATAATTTTCTCGTAGAAATAGAATATGGCGCTCATGATCCTGACGCGGATACACTACTAATTCTCGTAAAAGTCTCCAATGATGGAGGGCAAACATTTAATGTCCCGGCTTATTCTTTTAGTGGCGCCTATGGATTAGGTCAATCTGGATAGATATGGAGTTTGCCCCCATACAGTCTCCAATGAGGAATATCGGTTATTTTGCGACATGACAAACCGGGAATATCCGCAAGAGGGAGGAACCTATCAGCCGCCGATGGGGTACTTTGCAAATTATGCCAATTATCCTGTTGTAGGAGTTAGCTGGTATGAAGCGGCAACCTACTGCAACTGGCTAAGTAATTTATCAGGATTGGATACTTGCTATAATCTCACTACCTGGGAATACGATTCAACAAAAAATGGCTACCACTTGCCAACTGAAGCTCAATGGGAAAAATCGGTTCGTGGTGGTTTGGTAGATATGACTTATCCCTGGGGAAATGAAGTTCCAACAAATCAAGCTAATTATATTGGCTATGCTGGCGTATTAAGAAGTATCATGGCAGATTTTGACGGACAGGGTAGCGGTACACTCCCTGTTGACAGTCTGAATACTAATGGATATGGATTATTTCACGCTGTTGGAAATGTCTGGGAATGGTGTAATGACTGGTTTGACCATAATTATTATAGCGCCTCGCCTTCAGAAAACCCACTTGGACCTGAAACAGGGTACGAGAAAGTTATTCGCGGAGGCGCATGGAACACATCTGAAATAAAGCTGCATTGCGCTTATCGTGAGCGATACAATCCAAATACAAAATTATACGATCTTGGTTTTCGAGTTGCCAGGTAAAATTTTTATCGCTTTTCACTGAACTTTACTTCACGAGGTAAAAATGAAAGTAAATAACAAACAATTTCATAAAATATTATTCATCCTGATTTTACAAATCGCTTATTTTCTCCCGTTGTTTGGTGGTACAACGACAAAGAAAAGTGCTCCTTTTTCAATGGATACGAGGGAAAATAATCCTGTGCCGGTGGATGGATGGCAAGTGCTATCCAATCAGGGCAATACATATAATGAAGATTTTGTAATTGATGATCTTGGAAAAACATGGTGCTTTTATTATTCATCTCCTGGAGCTAACCAGCCGGTTTACTTAAAAATTTTCAAACCTGATGGCTATTTATATAAATATCGAATGACAGTGGGACATGGGTCATCAAGTACCAATGAAAACTATAATTCAATCCGAGCGGCAGTGAATGATTCCACTGGAGATGTATGGGTTGCTGTTCAGGGCAACGAAGGCGGATATTTTGTCATCTATGATTCTACCGGAAATGTGAAACAGGATTCTACTGTTTTAGATTACAATTCTTATTTGCCGAAAATTGCCAGTGGCAAGAATGGCAAAATGTGGTTTAGTTGGCATACTAACTTAGATGTCCCTCAGGAAAGTAACGCGAGAATTGCCTGTTACAATATTGATGCTGATAATATTTTGGGTCCTCTGAATGTCAGTACTCAAAACGGTGTTATCAATACAGATGTTGCTGAAGATGATAGTGGTCATGTCTGGGTGACTTACGATATAAGTTATGGTGGTTTTGAGAGCAGGTTCAGTATTTTTGATAACGAATTAAATACTCTGGTAGATGGCGCTTTTATTTCCGATACTGAGAATACACTTAATCCGCAGAGAACAATGTTTCCTGATAATTTAAATAAGCGAATGTGGATTCTTGAAAAAAATATACCGTCATCAAATCATCATCTCCATTTATTTGATCTAAGTGGAACAATGATTAACTCTGTTACTAATGTGGGCGAATGCGGATTCACCAGGAATGAAAATAATCAAATTGAAGTGATTCGATTTAACAGTGGTGATATTTTAAATAAAATTTATGAGTATGCCTTGTTTCAGCCAATGACCGGAGAGGCAAGCACGACCTGGGAAACAATGTATGACAGTACTTACCAGTTTGTAAAGAATAATATCGCTTATAACCCTGATTTTGGTACGTTGAAAGTATATGCAGTCAACAAGGAACAAAATCTAACCAAAATTAAATTTCTTAATGTTGCTCAACCTTCCCCGGTGATTGTTGTCGATCCCATGTCAATTGATTTTGATACAACAAAAATTAAAGCATCCTATCAAAAGCAACGAACTATTACTATTCAAAATACGGGGGCAAGCATTCTAAATGTTTATGATATTTATTCAAATGACTCCCATTTTACTGTTTCAGAAACGAGCTTTAGTCTGTCGCCTTTTAATTCAAAAAATGTAACCGTAGAATTCGCGCCAACAAGCACAGATACAATTCGCGGAATTGTTGAAATTTTGAGCAATGATCCTAACAATAGTCTGGTTGAGGTTGTTGTAAGTGGAAGAGGTTATGAACCCACCACAGCAAAAATTGTTGTGTCTCCACCGGTATTGCTATTTGACGATGTGGCAGTTGGTACAAGCCAAGATCTTTCCATTTATATCAATAATATGGATGACTACGAACCTCTCCAGATTCATTCCATTACAACCTCTGATACGCAATTCACTGTCAACAAGTCAGAATTTACAGTCAGACCTGGATCGGGTGAACCGGGAGAATGGGTGATTGTTACTTTTAGCCCAACTATTGTTTCTCCATTAATTGAAGATACTCTGGTGATTCATAATAATGATCCTGACACGACTACTTTTTTGGTACCTCTTTACGCGACGAGCCATGAAGCTGACAAACCGAGCATTGCGGTTGAACCTGATTCATTATATTTTGGTGAAGTATCGGTTGATGGACAAAAAACCATGACATTTCGGACTTATAACCAGGGAGAAGCAGATCTTATTGTGAGTGGAATATCTTCAAATCATTCATGGTTTACTGTGAATCCGACTGAATTTACTGTAGTAGCCGGAGAATCACAAACAGTCGAAGTTACTTTTAATCCATTGGATAATGTTACAGCAAACGCGCAGCTCACCATTTTCAACAACGACCCTGAAAATAGCGAACTGATTTTGCCAGTTACAGGTACCGGCGCGCTATTATCTGATCCATATCTGGTATATGATCAAACAGAATTGTTTTTCGGTTCTGTCCAGGTTGGTGATACCTTGCGAAAAGATATTTTGATGCAAAATTATGGAGACAGGACCCTTGAAATAGTAAATATTTATACGACAAATGAATATTTCAAAGTTAGCGGCGATACCATCAGAATTTATAATAATGAATCATATAGTTTACCGGTTTATTATATACCTGGCGATACACTAAGTCATGATGGCGCCTTACAATTTAACAGCAATGATCCTAATAATGATTTTGTTTCCATAAGCTTATATGGGAAGGGTAAGGAAAATTATCAGCATATTATCGTTTTCCCGGAAACCTGGAACTATGATTCAGTCTTAGTGAACTCAACTTCCTCCAAAATCATTCAAATCGGAAACGAAGGCTACCGGACTCTAAATATTACAAATATTTTTTCCAACAATGATAATTTCTATTCCAATATCACCAGCTTCACTCTTCCGGTTAATGATACCAGAGATGTTTATGTAACTTTTTCACCCGATTCTATCAATCATCTTTTCGAAGGTGAAATATCTATTATAAGCGACGACCCGGTTGCTGATTCAGTTGTTGTAACCGTATCCGGCTATGGGAGGGATTCCACAGACCAAAAAATTGATTTATCCAGTGATGAGTTAGATTTTGGAATTGTTCCAAAGGAGAATACACAATACCGCACCTTAAATATCCATAATTACGGAGAACGTAAATTAAATATTACTAATATTATTTCAACAGACACAACATTTTATGTTAATAATAAAAATTTCCAGGTACTTGGCAATTCGTTTAAGCCGATTACTGTCTTTTTTACACCATACGAGGTCAGGCAATATTCAGCGACACTGAAAGTTGTGAGTGATGATCCAGAACAGGACACAGTTACTGTACAATTAAGTGGCAGGGGCAGATTTTCACTCCCGCAAAAAATTGAATTGTCAGACACAACCTTGAATTATGGGACGCAGCCAATGGGTAGAACCGCGGTAAAAACTTTGTGGATTGATAACAGGGGAGAGCGGGATTTAACAATTAGCCAAATCTCGGTGAGTGATGCACAATTCACTGTCTCCCATAGTTGGTTTGTTTTAAATCCATTTCACCGTGAAGATTTACTGGTTTATTTTACACCAACTCAGTTGGGAGCAATTAATGAAGAACTAACACTGGTAACAAATGATCCTGATCGCGATACGATTCGGGTAGCTCTCACAGCTAATGTTGAGGTATATTCAGGACCTGAAATTTCAATCTACCCGGGAACAGCAATTTTTCCAAATACACTGCCTGGTGTGAGCCGAACGATGTCATTCTGGGTTTTAAACCGGTCAAATACGTCCGAATTGGTACTATCAGACTATTTATTAAATCATGAAGCTTTTCAGGTTACATATATGCCACAGTCCATCGCGAGACTTGACAGTGGTATTATCCGGGTGAAATTTACGCCACCGTATCAGGGTTATTTTAATACCACGCTGACAATTTACTCGAATGACAGTTATAATTACGAATACCCATTGAATCTTCATGGATTTGGAATTACCGAGAACGTTGGGCAGAATACTTTGGAACAATGGGGCTGGTACCCGAATAATTCCGCGCCGTTTGGTGATGGATACGCAGGGATGGTTAACAATTATACAGATAATGTTCTTACTGGGGAAGAAGACCAGGCGTGGTTCATTAAAGATATTACCTTATCTGAATATCCCGAACCAGGAACTGCTCTTATGAATCTCAGTTATAAAAATGGTGTCACTGTTGTGATCAATAATACTTTTGTTTATGACGATACCAGCGCTTCATTGGAATACTGGAATACTCAGGACTTGGATGTATCAGATTATTTGACTTTGGGCAGAAACCGAATCGCGATTACTATATTAACTCTTAATAATCAGCCTAATGGTGGATTTGATTGTGAATTGAATATCAATGGGCAGCCTTATATCCGCCGTGGCGACCAAAACTGGGGTCATGATGACGCTCTTTGGTGGTATTTCTATTCTCCGGGATCGCGACCTTCAGCTGATACTTTGCAAAACAGGTTGTGGTTTTCCAGAGACTATGCTCTCACCGGGATTGATAGCGTAACAGCAGATTGGGTTTTTGAAAATAATGGCAGCGACACTCTTTACGATAATACTCCGTACGGACGCAGGGCAATATTGGGAAATGGTGTAAGCTGGACTGATGGACTTATCGGACAGGCAATGTGGTTCAAAGGTGAAACCGGTTCCTATGTTGAATTGGAGACGAACCTGAATTCTATGCCGCAAACCATTGAAATGTGGTTCAATTGTTTCGAAGCCAATGGTCAACGGCAAAACCTGATTTCAAACAGGGGTGATAATGATTACGGGCAGGGTGTTTTCCTTGATGAAAACCTTAACCTGGGTATATATTATTATAACGGCGAATATGTTTTCACCGATTTTCCTTTTATCATAAATACCTGGTATAATATTTCCGTGCAGTATAATTTTGTGTCAGCAAATTCAACGTATGTTGTGGAGGTTTTTGTTAACGGAGAATCTATTGGTACATTCCAATATAACTATAATTATCCAAGCGGTAGCGGCAGCCGCTGTTACCTGGGCAGTAATCCGCTGGCTGGAGGCAACTTCACGTTTAATGGCGCCATTGATGACTTAAAGATCAAGAATAAAGTTGCAGGGACGATACAGGAACTGGATATCGCCAATATGCTGTTTGGTCGGGACCAGATAATCTCTGTTGAAAATACAGACATTTCATTTTATATCGATCCATCTCCATTTAAAATATTATCGGGGACATTCAGATACTTTAAAGGCGGATCATCAGAGCAGGGTACCGATTTTGTGGAAGATACGAATTTCTGGAATCCTGATTCAACCTATGAATCACCATTAGTCCTGACTATTCCCTTTAATTATGTCGATATCCAGGGAGTGAATTTTTCGCTTGAATTAAAGACGAATTATGGGACTGTTTATTACCCGGAAACAGGGCCTGGTGAATATGGCTATGATTTTATACAATTTGCTACTTATGGAGAAGCGTCGAGTCTGACTTTGGGAGAAAGAGTTTATCAGCAGGTTTCTGTACCATATTCTTTGGTAAATGAAGACATTGACTCGGTACTTGTGGACGATCTTGATCCTTACGATCCACACTATTGGCGGTTATTCGACTGGAATCAACTGGATACAAACTATGTTGAATATAAAGATTCAACCTGGGATAATGGAAAATCCTTCAGCCGTGGCAAATCCTACTGGCTAATAACCGACAGACCCAAACAATGGGACGCGGGGAGTGGGCAGACGCCTGACGAAGATGAATTTTTAATTACCTTAACACCCGGTTGGAATATGATCGCGAATCCATATCCCTATACAATCTTGTGGTCAAATATAATAAAATCTGATGAGGAAGTGATTTCTGATCTTTATCATTATTCAGTATTTGACTCGATCGGATGGCTGCACGGTAGTTCGGTTCTAACTATGCTTCCATGGAGAGGATATTTTATTGAAAATAAGGATTCTGTGAATCAGAGTTTAATTATTCCCGGCAATGAATTTTTTGACTATCCAATGATGAAAAATAAAAGTATTAAAGAAATATATCAAGCAAAATATCCAGGAACAAGAATGCTGATTACAGCAGAAGTAAAGTGCGGAAAATATTTTGATACTAATAACCTGTATGGTGTTTCAGACCGCGCGAAACAGGGCTATGACAAATACGATTCAAGGGAAGTGCCGGCTATTGGAGATTATGTTTCTTTGTCTGTGAATAATCATAATTGGGCGAATAAAAAAGGTAATTATACAATTGATTTTCAAAAATCAGGAGCAGCAGGATATAGCTGGGAAATTGTCCTGGATTATTCTCTGAACGAACCTGCAGCAGTCCTGAACCTTGATTTTAAGCAGGTTTTTAATGTTCCTGATAACTGGCAAATTTTTCTGTTTGATTTATCTGAAGATGTAGCGTATAATTTAAAAGATAATAGCTCAATTAAGGTGGCAACAGAAAATAAAACAAACATGCGCAAATCATATATGTTAGTTATTGGCACAGAAGAATATGTAAAGGGTAATTCAAATGACATTCCGCTGATCCCCATGGAATTTTCATTGCACCAGAACTATCCAAATCCTTTTAATTCATCAACAACCATTTTATTCAGCCTTCCCAAACGGATGAAATCAAAGGTACAAATCTATAATATAATGGGGCAATTGGTGAGAACTTTGGTGGATGAAGAACTGCGCGGTGGAATGCATCAAATAATCTGGAATGGAAAGAACAATAACGAAAATATACTTTCCACAGGAATGTATTTCATCCGAATAGAAGCTGAAAATCAAACTGATGTGAAAAAAATGTTATTAATCAAATAAAATTTGGAGCCAAAAATGCGAAAGCTATTTATATTTACTATCATGCTCCTTCTGCTAAACGGGACAAGTTGGAGTCAGACAACCGGCGGTAGTGTTCGAACCAGCCTTGTTTTGCAGTATTGGAGTATTGAGACTTTTGATGATCTCATTTCAGAAGCGACGGTACCAATCCAGGTTATTTATCCCGTGCGGGAAAATCTGAATCTGCAAATCAATCATTTTCCGGCGTTGTCCCAGTTTGGTACCGCAAGTATGGCAGGAGTGTCTGATACCTGGATACGTACTACATACAGCTTTGCCAATGACAACGCGATGGCAAGTTTCGGAATTGGGATTCCAACCGGAAAAACCGAACTCGATTCAATGGAAACAATCCTTGCTAAAATGCTTAGTCAGCAATCGTTCAAATTTCAACTGCCTGTTTATGGAACAGGATTAACACTGAGCGGTGGTGGGATGTATGCTTACCCGGTAAATGATAAATTTACAGTTGGTGGAGGTGTTAATTTTGTTTACCGCGGTAAATATGATTATAAATACTTTCCATTTTACATTAAGAACTATGATCCTGGCGATCAAATTGGCTTAAATTTAGGGCTGGACTATATGATAAATGAAAGCTTCCGGTCAACCGCGGATTTTGTTTACAACTACTACACAGCCGACAAAGCAGATGGTGAAAAAATATTCGCGTCAGGTCCCAGAATTATGATAAAATTAGGCGGACAGTACCAGTCAGGAGATAACATTTACTGTCAGGTCCCAGAATTATGATAAAATTAGGCGGACAGTACCAGTCAGGAGATAACATTTACTGGTTGAGCGCGATTTACCAGACCAAGGGTAAAAATCAAATAATGGATATGGTTACCGATAAAATGGAAGCGGAAGAAAACAATTCAAATATTATAATTCGGGAATTACATTTAGGTGGAAAATTTATGCTCAACGAAAGTGCGTCAGTATCGGTAATAGGAGAGGTCAGATCTTATGTCGAGAATGAACTACATCACGATTGGGTTGATTTAGCTGGCGGTGGATTTATCGGTGAGTATATGATATCAGAAACTTTATCCGTATTCACAGGTATAAAAATGTATTTTGGAGACGGATATTTTTATCACCCGGACCCGGCAAAAATAAATCCGACTTTTTCAGGTTTGGATTTTCAATTAGGCAGCCAATGGAATTTTTAACCAACAACGGGAAAATTTATGAAAAAATACTTTTTGCTTTTTATTACACTTACTTTCTTATTTAATATCAGCTATTCATTTTCACAGCAACAAACAATTGCTATACTTGATTTTTCCAATAATTCCTTAATGGATAAAGACAAATATTCTTCTCTGTCCGGTGGATTAGCAGAAATTTTCATTACAGAACTTAGCAAAGTATCTTCATTAAAAATTGTTGAAAGACAGAAAATAAATGAACTAATACAGGAAATGCAATTAGCACAAAGCGGGATGGTGTCCGAAGAAACCGGAGTCCAGGTTGGAAGGCTGGTAGGAGCAAAATACCTGGTATTTGGAAGCTATATGGTTATCAATAAAAAAATCAGAGTTGACACCAGGATAGTGGAAATTGAAACCGGATTAACAATAAAGGCTGCGGAAGTTACCAAGAATGTCTCAAAAATGTTTGAAATTATTCAAACCTTAAGTGAAAAAATCCTCAAAGACTTAAACATCAAGTTGTTAAAAGGCGAGAAAAAGATACTGAATGAAGGAAACACTTCAACAGAGGTAATTGAATTATTCTCTAAAGGATTGGAATATGAAGAGTCGGGCGATTTAGAAAACGCTAAAGCTTTTTATATGAAATCATTTAAAATGGATAATAATTTTGCTCCCGTCAGAAAAAAACTGAAAGCCCTGTTGACCAGAAAAAAATAGAAACAGAATTTTCTTCAAATTAAAAAAGCAAAAATTTAAATTTAAATTTTTGCTTTTTTAATAAAATATAGTATTAGTAATGGGACATTTATTCGCCAGCAGCAACAACTTTCATTTTATGTGGAATTGAGACCGGAATTCGTTCAATTGTTCCTACTTCAATAAAACTATAAAGATTTCTACCGCAATTATTTTCACATCTGAAATTGTGAAATATTCTATCACAATTTGCCTGCGAATTAACTTGAAATCTTTTTACTGTTCCACAAGATTCACAAGAAATTATAAGTTCGGTGATTTTAATTTCTGTCACAATTGTCTCCTTGAGGTATTGCCATTGAGGGTGCCATTTTAATTACATATTTGCAAGTATTGTACCATTTGGTTACACACAATATATTGACATGACAGTGCCTTGCCAACACAATATATTGTGTATTTGCTTTTTAGATTGTATCATTTTAAGAAAATCGAAATAACATGTATCACCGTGGCACAAAAAGCCACAATAATCCTTAAGGTTGTATGCATACAATGGAAAAAATTCTGATCGTTTTAATTTTAGCCTTAATATATTTTTTTCTTTCCATTTTAATTAAGAAAAAACCGGTTCAGTTTCGGGAGAGAAGAAAAAAAATTATCAATCGTCTGAGCAAAAGGCATTAATTAATTGTTAAATAACAAAAAAAAGTCTTGCATAATTTTTAAAATATTCTTATATTTATTTTCATAAAAAGCGGGAGTAGTTCAGTGGTAGAACACAACCTTGCCAAGGTTGGGGTCGCGAGTTCGAACCTCGTCTCCCGCTCTTTTTATTTGGCGGCGTAGCCAAGTGGCTAAGGCGGAGGTCTGCAAAATCTCTATTCATCGGTTCGACTCCGATCGCCGCCTCTCCGTTAGCTGCCGGGGTGGCGAAATTGGCAGACGCAAGGGACTTAAAATCCCTCGGATATTTTTATCCGTGCCGGTTCGACTCCGGCCCTCGGCACTAAATTATCTAATAAGAAAAAATACTTATGGATGGGGCGATTAGCTCAGGTGGCTAGAGTGCTTGCTTGACATGCAAGAGGTCACTGGTTCAAGTCCAGTATCGCCCACAACTAATTTAAGAACTTAAAGATACGCCGAATTTCAATTTTCCTGGAATTCGGCTATCTGATATTTAGACCATATTGATTAAAAAAGAGCACTTAATGAGTTCGATAAAAATTACTTTTCCGGATGGTTCTGTAAAAGAATACGCAAAGCAAAGCACATCCCAAAACATTGTTGAAGATATTAGCAGGTCTCTGGCAAAAAAAACAATTGCTGCCAAATTTAATGATAATATAATTGATTTGGATAAAAAATTGACCGAAGACGGAACGTTGGTATTCATTACCAATGACTCTCCCGAAGGTAAGGAAATCTTTTGGCATAGCACAGCTCATATCATGGCTCATGCTATCAAAAATCTTTTTCCTGAAGCGAAATTTGGATTTGGTCCTGCTTTGCATGACAGGTTTTATTACGATTTTGATATTAACAAATCTCTCTCTCCAGAAGATTTGGAGAGTATTGAAAAAGAGATGAAAAAGATAATCGAGAAGAACAGCCGTTTTGAACGAGAAGAGCTTTCAAGGGATGAAGCTATTAAGTTGTTCAAATCCAGGAATGAACCATATAAAGTTGAGCATATTGAAGAGCTGACTGAATCTACCAGCATTTATAAAGAAGGCGATTTTGTAGATTTGTGTTCAGGCCCGCATCTTCCTTCGACCGGATTTGTCAAGCATTTTAAACTGCTAACAATTTCCGGGGCATATTGGAAAGGCAATGAAAATAATCCAATGCTGCAAAGGATTTACGGTGTGTCTTTTCCCAAAAAATCACAACTTGATGAGTTTCTTTTCAAATTAGAAGAGGCAAAGAAAAGAGATCATCGCCGGTTAGGAAGAGAATTGGACTTGTTCAGTATAGCTGATGAAAGCGGCGCCGGGCTTGTACTATGGCATCCAAAAGGCGCGTTGATCAGAAAAATCATTGAAGATTTTTGGCGTGATGAACATTTAAATGCTGGCTACGACTTAGTCAATACACCGCACATCGCCAGGCTTGATTTGTGGAAGACCAGTGGTCACCTTGATTTTTTCTCTGAAAACATGTTTTCTACCATGGAAATGGAGAATGTGAAATATCAGTTAAAACCCATGAATTGTCCTTTCCATCTGCTAATTTATAAAAATCAGGGAAAAAGCTACCGGGATCTGCCACTGCGATGGGCAGAGTTGGGCACAGTTTACCGTTATGAGCGATCTGGTGTTTTACATGGCTTGTTGCGGGTCAGGGGATTTACCCAGGATGACGCGCACATTTTTTGCAGACCCAGCCAGTTAGAAGATGAAATAAAAAACTGTCTTGATTTTACAATTTTTATCTTACAGACTTTCGGGTTTTTAGAATATGAAATATACTTATCAACCAGACCCGAAAAATATGTTGGTACACCGGAAAACTGGGATTTGGCGACAAACGCACTGCGAGCAGCACTTGAATCGAAAGAGCTGAACTATGAAATTGATCCGGGAGAGGGTGTTTTTTACGGGCCAAAAATTGATATAAAAACACCGCGCGCTAATGGGTTCATTGGAAAGATTTTTCGGCACTTTGATAGAACATTATAGTGGCGCGTTTCCTGTCTGGTTGGCGCCGGACCAGGTTATAATTTTGCCAATTACTGACAATCAAAATGACTATGGCTTTGAACTTGCTCAAAAACTTAAAGATTCCAAAATTAGGGCAAAAGTTGATGACCGGAATGAAAAAATTGGTTTTAAAATCCGGGAAGCGGAAATTCAAAAAATTCCATATATGCTAATCGTTGGAGAAAAAGAAGCGAGCAGTAAAACAATCTCAATTAGAAAAAGAAAAGAAGGAGACCTGGGAAAAGGTTCCCTTGACGAATTTATTGAAAAAATTAAATCAGAAATCGATAAAAAAGTTTAATCTAAAACTTTTACATTGATTATCTTTTCACTGAATGTTGGAGGTCAATTATTAAAAAAAAAGAAGTTCGCATTAATGATCAAATTACCAGCCCTAGTGTACGGGTTATCGGAGCTGATGGAAGCCAGGTAGGAGTGATTACAATCGAAGAAGCGAAACAAGCTGCTCTGGAGGCTGGTCTGGATCTCGTTGAAATTGTTCCGAATTCTACTCCACCTGTATGCAAAATTATTGATTATGGGAAATATAAATACGAACTGAGTAAAAAAGAAAAAATCATAAAAAAGCGTCAACATGTAATACATGTTAAAGAAATACGGTTAAGTCCAAAAATTGAAGAACATGATTTCAATTTTAAATTAAAGCATGCACGAAAATTTCTGGAACAGGGGAACAAAGTAAAAGTCAATGTCTTTTTTAAGGGAAGGCAAATTACTCACCTTGAATTTGGAAAAGACTTATTAAATAAATTTACCGCAGAATTGGAAGACATCGCAAAACTGGAAAATAGACCTCGAATAGAAGGTAGGAACATGGTAGCGATGTACGTCAAAAAATAATAAGTAAGAGAGGAAATAAAATGCCAAAGATGAAAAGCAAAAGAGGAGCCGCAAAACGATTTAAAACAACCGGCTCAGGCAAGGTTAAACGGCATCACGCGTTTGCCGGTCACATTATGACCAAAAAATCTTCAAAGAGAAAAAGAAATTTAAGACAATCAGCAATTGTTTCCAATAGTGAAGAAAAAAGAGTAAAACAGTTGATTTTATCATAAGTAAAGAGGTAGATATAAAATGCCAAGAGCAAAAACAAGTGTAGCATCAAGAAGCAGAAAAAAGAAAATATTAAAGGCTGCAAAGGGTTATTATGCAGGAAAGCACAGTCTTTATAAAACTGCCAAAGAAAGCGTTGAGAGAGCGCTTAGCTATTCATACCGTGACAGAAAAAAACGAATGGGACAATTTCGACGTTTGTGGATAACAAGGATAAATGCCGCGGTACGCAATGAAGGCGTATCCTATTCAAAATTTATGAAATTGTTAAAAGAAAAAGACATTCAAATTAACCGAAAAATCCTTGCTGATATGGCAGTTAACGATCCAAGTGGATTCAAGAGCCTGGTTCAGCAGGTAATCTCATAGCTACGGTAAGAAAATGAACCCGGACATTAAAGAAATACTATCTCAATTAGAGCAGCTCAAGCAGAATTTTTTAGATGAGATTTCAAATAATTTAGACGCCAGGAATACCGAAGATATCAAAGTAAAGTATCTTGGTCGAAAAGGTAAGTTATCTTCATTTTTTAGTTTGCTGGGAAAAGTGACTCCGGAAAATAAACCATTGCTTGGACAGGAACTGAATAGGCTTAAAAATTTCCTGCAATCAGAGGTGGATAACCTTTCGAAATCTGTGACAAAGAAATCTAAAAAAGATGATTTTTTCGATATTTCACTTCCGGGCGTACCGGCTGAAATTGGCACTAAACATCCCCTGTACCAGGTTTTGGATGAAATAAAAAGCATTTTTACCAGTCTGGGTTTTACAACAGAAACAGGGCCGGAATTGGAGACAGATTTCTATAATTTCGAGGCTTTGAATATTCCAAAAGATCATCCTTCGAGGGATTTGCAAGATACATTTTATATTACAGATGAACTCGTTTTGCGGACGCATACCTCACCGGTACAAATCCGAACTATGAAAAAAATGAAACCGCCAATAAGGATGATTGCGCCGGGCAAGTGTTATCGAAAAGACTCCATAGACGCGACCCATTTTCCAGTGTTTCACCAGGTTGAGGGGCTTTGTGTTGATGTGGGAGTCACATTTGCTGATTTAAAAGGAATTATTTGGGCATTTGCTAAAAGACTATTTGGTGAAGATGTAAAAATTAGATTTCGTCCCAGTTTTTTTCCGTTTACCGAACCAAGCGCGGAGTATGACTTTTCCTGTGTCAAATGCAACGGGAAAGGCTGCAATATTTGCAAAGGAACGGGTTGGCTTGAAATTTCAGGAGCTGGTATGGTCGATCCGGCGGTATTTAAATATGTTGATTATGATTCGGACAAATACACCGGGTACGCATTTGGTATGGGAGTAGAGCGTATTGCGATGCTGAAATATCAGGTTGCTGACATTCGGGATTTTTATGAAAATGATCTTCGCTTTTTAAAACAGTTCTAGAATTTAACATTTAGCACGTTAAGAGGATTTCTTGAAGGTTACTATAGATTGGTTAAAAAAATATGTTGATTTCGATTATACTCCAAATGAATTAGCGGAAAAATTAACGCTATTGGGTTTGGAGGTTGATTCAATTTCCGAAATTAAATACGACTTTGAAAACGTAATTATTGGTGAAATTAAATCAGTTAAGCAGCATGCTCAAAAACCTAACCTGAGTATTTGTGAAGTTAATATTGGCAGCAAATCCCTGAATTTAGTCTGTGGAGCGCCAAATGTTTCTCCCGGAATTAAAGTACCTGTAGCGACTGTTGGAGCCCGCTTGCCAAAGGATGTTGTCATTAAAGCCGCGACAATTCATGGAATTGAATCACCGGGGATGATTTGTTCTGAAGCAGAACTGGGAATTTCTCATCAAAGCGATGTAATTATGACTCTCACCAATTCAGCATCTGTGGGCGCTGATTTGAAATCTTACCTAAACAAAGGTGAAACAGTTATTGAAATGGATATCACACCGAATAGACCGGATTGTTTGGGAGTTATCGGTGTTGCAAGGGAAATCGCCGCTTTAAAAAACGCGAAAGTTAAAAAACCCGATGTAGATTTGAATGAGTCTAATGATTTATCCATAAATGACTTTATCGATGTTGAAATTAAAAATCCTGAAAGCTGTCCCCGATATACGGCTTGCTATATCCAGGGAATTAAAGTTGGCCCATCACCACGCTGGTTAATTCAAAAATTAGAAGCTGTAGGGCTGCGTACAGTTAACAATGTTGTTGATGTTACAAATTTTGTAATGATGGAAACCGGTCAACCATTGCATGCTTTTGATTATGATCTGTTAGCAGATCATAAAATTATAGTGAAGCACGCTGATCCGGGTGAGAAATTTATTACTTTGGATGAAAAAGAACATAAACTTTCCGACGAAAGATTAATGATCTGTGATGGTAAGCGGTCTATCGCCCTGGCTGGTGTAATGGGAGGTTTAAACTCTGAAATTACACATGACACCAAAAATGTCCTTCTGGAAAGTGCGCTTTTTGAATCAATTAACATCAGGAAGACCTCAAAGTTATTGGATATCACTACCGATTCTTCAAAAAGATTTGAACGCGGAGTTGATCCCGACGGTTTGGTTTTCGCGCTGTACCGGGCTGCGCTACTAATCCAGGAAACAGCCGGAGGGGAAGTCGCTCGAGGATATTTTGATTGCTATCCATTAAAAATTGAAAAGAGAAAAATAAAACTGAGTATTGACCGGGTCAATCGATTGTTGGGCACAAAGCTGAATATTGACGAAGCGGCGGGCTTGCTGGAAAGATTGGAATTTTCAACAAAAAAAGAAAAAGATTATTTGTTGGTCGATGTACCAACCTTTAGGGTAGATATTGAAAGAGAGGTTGATCTCATCGAGGAAATTTCCCGGTTATATGGATTCGACAAAATTGACCCAAAAATCGAAGCAAATATCCCGCTAACCCTTCCTGTTAATATGCAGGAAAAATTTGACCAGAAAGTGCGTGACAATATCATTAGAATGGGGTATAACGAAATTCTGACGCACAGTATGGTTAGCCTGGACTTAGCTGAACAATTTTCCGTTAACAAGCCGGTTTCTATCAAGAATCCTCTCAGCGAGGAAATGGGAACATTGCGAACAAGCATCATTCCCGGAGCTTTACAAATTATAAAGTGGAATAAAAACCGAAAAATTAAAAACCAAAAAGTTTTTGAAATCGGGAATATTTTCTATTACGATAAGGCGGAAACACACCGTCACGTTGAACAAAGAAAAGTGGCTTTTTTCCGAACGGGACAAAATAAAGCTGATTCCTGGTGCGAAAAAGCCAGACAGTCAACTTTTTATGATTTGAAAGGCGATGTCATTTCCCTAATTGAAAGTTTGGGAATTTCTAAAACTAAAGTCATTTTAACTGAAGTTAAATATTTGAAGAAAAATCAAGCGGTAAATCTTTTCATTAACAATAACCCCATTGGCTATTTGGGCGCTTTATCAGACTCAGCCCTCAAAATCATTGATATTGAGGATGATGTTTTTGTCGCTGAACTCGATATTGATCAACTTTACCAGCATTTTTCCTGGGAAAAGAAAGCAAATCCCGTCATCAAATATCCATCGATAAAGCGGGACCTGGCGATTGTTTTGGACCATACGATAGCAGAAGCCCTGGTGGAAGAAAAAATATGGGAAGCTGGCGGTAACTATTTGCAATCGGTTGAGATATTTGATGTTTACCGTGGTAAACAAGTTGCAGCTAATCAGAAAAGTTTTGCCTTTAATTTAACATTTCAGTCAAATGAACGAACCCTAACTGAAACTGAAGTTGATGGTGATTTAACAAAAATACTTAAAAGTCTTGAATCCCAATTCAATGCTCGCTTAAGATCATAAACTTTTAGAGCAAAGCCAATTCCAATGACTGATTTAGAAATTCTTGAAAATAAGATAAAACTTGTCACCAGTTTGGTGGAGAAACTATTTTTATCGAATCAGGAATTACTCAAAGAGAACAAATCTCTAACTAATCAGTTAAAAGATACTGAAGAACAAATTAAAAAAATAAAAAGCGAAGGTAATAATTTTGTCGCGGAATCTGTAGATACAGAACATTACAAAGATAAAGAAGATAAGCTAAAACAAAAAATTGAACAAATTTTAACGAAGCTTGAAAATTTTCAAAAGCTTTCAAGCCACACTAACAATCAATGATGATTTTCTATTGTCGTCTATTTTTACTGAGAAGAAACATTAAAATAAATTATATTGCCGAATGAGTGATGAGATTAACATTCTCAAGGTCAGTATTTATGGTACTGAATACCCAATTAAGGGTAGTACCGATGCTGAATATATCAAAAAAGTAGCTAAATATGTTGATCAAAAAATGCGGGAAGTTGATAAAAACATTACTATAGATTCCTCATTAAAGGTGGCTATTTTGGCTGCTTTAAACATAACAGATGAACTTTTTCGTGAACGAGATTCCAATAATGATCCTTCAACTATTCAGGAAAAGATTAACAAATTAAACTTTGAATTGGATGGTTGTTTAAAAAAATATAATATCTAATATCATCTCTTAAAGGCAAATCCCTGTTATCGGTAGATTTAGACGTGGTAAATTATTATCATTAGCAATCAATGATTATATTCACCGTGCCAAATCATTATAAATTTACTAGTGACAGGGATTTTTTTTACTCACCCAAAAAATATTGGAGGGGAGATGGAAATATATTGGATGATCGCAGTTGTTGTTGTTGGATTGCTCGCTTTTGTATTGGGCTGGTTGGCAAGTAATAAACTTGGTCAAGCTAAAATCGCGAATGCAGAAGTGGAAGCTGAAAAAATAATTAGAGATGCTGAAAAAACAACAGAAACTCTGAAAAAAGAAAAGTTGTTGGAAGTTAAAGATGAATGGATCAAATTAAAACAAAACTTTGAAAATGAAACAAAATCAAGGCGCAATGAGCTTTTAAACTCTGAAAAACAACTGGCTAGTCGTGAAATCAACATGGATCGCAAA
Source organism: Candidatus Zhuqueibacterota bacterium 4572_119 (assembly GCA_002084535.1). Taxonomy (GTDB): domain Bacteria; phylum Zhuqueibacterota; class Zhuqueibacteria; order Thermofontimicrobiales; family Thermofontimicrobiaceae; genus NBLI01. Next base: position 4,837 of record NBLI01000023.1, on the reverse strand, counting down.
GTCGATCTTTTGAATAAAAAAGAAAAAGAGTTAACTCAAAGTGAACAAAGAATTAAAGAAAAAGAGATAAAAATTACCCGCAAAGAGACGGAGCTTGATAGAGTAATTAAAGAGCAAAATGAGCGGTTGGAAAAAATATCCGGAATGTCAAAGGAAGACGCGAAAAAAATATTAATGGAAAACCTGATTGATAAAGCAAAACAAGAATCAGCCCAGCAGGTTAAGGAGATTAAAGATAAAGCAAAAATAACAGCCAATAAAGAGGCAAAAGAGGTTATTATTCAGGCAATTCAACGAACTGCTGCGGATCATTCTGTTGAAACAACAGTTTCCGTTGTGAATTTGCCTAACGAAGAAATGAAAGGGCGAATAATCGGTCGTGAAGGAAGAAATATCAGAAGCTTTGAGACAGCGACCGGTATCGAAGTCATCGTTGATGATACACCCGAAGCGGTAATTCTTTCCGGATTTGATCCCCTTCGCCGCGAAATTGCGCGTATTTCATTGGAACGATTGATCGTTGATGGGCGCATTCATCCATCAAGGATTGAAGAGGTTGTGAATAAAGTTTCCAAAGAAATGGAAGAAAAAGTCATGGAAATCGGTGAGCAAGCAATGATGGAAACAGGTGTTCATAACGCGCGTCCCGAAATGGTTAAACTGTTGGGTAAATTGAATTATCGTACCAGCTATGGACAGAACGTGTTACAGCATTCAAAAGAAGTTGCTTATCTGGCGGGCTTAATGGCGGCTGATTTGGGATTAGACGCTGCTCTGGCGAAACGTTCCGGACTTTTTCATGATATTGGAAAGGCTATAGATAAAAATACAGAAGGAACGCACACAGAGATTGGCGGTGATATCGCGAAAAGATACAAAGAACACCCCATTGTGGTAAATTCAATTATGAGTCACCATGAGGACATTGAGCCAATTTCTCCCATTAGTGTTCTGGTCCAGGCAGCAGACGCAATTTCAGGTTCAAGACCCGGCGCGAGAAGAGAGACTCTTGAGGGCTATGTTAAAAGACTTGAAAAACTGGAAAAGCTCGCAGAGTCCTTTAGCGGGGTAGTTAAAACCTATGCTATTCAAGCTGGCAGGGAAGTAAGGGTCATGGTAGAGCATGAACAAATCGATGATGCTTTGTCTGATCAACTTGCTGAAGATATCGCGCAGAAAATTCAGGATGAGATGGAATACCCGGGGCAAATTAAAGTTACAGTAATTCGGGAATATCGGTCGATTAATTTTGCAAAGTAAAACATTTATTTTAATTTACATGACGAAAATCCCTTTTATTTTGGGAAGTTTGATGTGTAAAATTGGGGATCACATTGAATTATAATATTAATATACTGTTTATTGCTGATATTATTGGTAAACCCGGATTAAAGATTATTAAAAACAATACCCGGAAGCTAAAAGAAATCTATGATATAAACCTGTGCATTGCCAATGGAGAGAACGGAGCTGCCGGTAAAGGGTTGACTGGTGAAATTGCTACCGACTATTTTGAGAGTGGTATCGATGTAATTACTGGTGGAAATCATATTTTCGAAAATTATCGCATCCATAAAAAATTAGAAACTGACAGCAGAATATTGAGACCAATAAATTATCCAAAAGGGGCTCTTGGGAAAGGTTCCTATATTTTCAGAACGCAAAATAATGAAAAGATAGGAATCATCAATGCTCAGGGCAGAACGTTCATGTTTCCCATTGATTGCCCGTTTCGAACACTGAATCGGGAAATCGAAAAGATGCGAAAAATAACACCGCACATTATTGTTGATTTTCATGCCGAAGCAACCGCAGAAAAAGTTGCCATGGGGTGGTATTTGGATGGCAAGGTGAGCGCTTTAATTGGGACTCATACTCATGTACAAACGGCGGATGAAAGAATTTTACCTAACGGCACCGCGTATATCACTGATGTGGGCATGACAGGACCTTTCAATTCAGTTATTGGCATGAAAAAAGATGTGGCAATAAAGAGATTTATCTTTCAAACACCAAGCAGATATCAACCGGCTGATAGTGATTTGAAATTTTGTGGATCTGTGATTCAGATAAATTCTCAAACGGGGAAAGCCAATAGTATCAAAAGGCTGTTTTTCTCAACAAATGATGAAGGAATCAGGATTGAAAATGAAAGCTAAAATCATTGATGGAAAGCTCATCGCAAACCAGATTAAAACCGAATTAATTCAAGAAATTGAAAAGCTTGAAATAAGGGGATTCACGCCTGGATTAGCTACGGTTTTAGTTGGGGAAGATCCGGCTTCTAATGCCTATGTCCGTATGAAGGAAAAGATGTGCGATGAAATTGGCATCCAGAATTTTGGCTATCGTTTGTCAGGGAATACAACTGAAAATGAGTTATTAAAGCTGGTTGATGATCTAAAAAACGATCATAAGGTACATGGGATTCTTGTCCAGCTTCCATTGCCAAAACAAATAAATGAACAAAATGTAATCAACGCGATTCCTGTTTTCAAAGATGTGGATGGTTTTCATCCAACAAATTGGGGGAAAATGATGATTGGCGAAGAATCGTTTCTCCCTTGCACACCTGCCGGAATACAGGAATTACTGATTCGCAGCGGCTACAGCCCGGAAAACAAAAACGTTGTAATTGTTGGCAGGAGTAAAATTGTTGGTCTTCCATTGGCAAATATTTTAATTCAAAAAGCGCCCGGAGCCAATGCTACTGTTACTGTATGTCATTCAAAGACGCAAAATTTAGCAGAGCATACAAAAAGGGCGGATATATTAATTGCTGCCATTGGTATCCCAGAGTTTATTACGGCTGATATGATTGCAGAAAATTCTATTGTCATCGATGTTGGCGTAAATAGGGTGGAAGCGCCTGAAAAAAAACGCGGATATCGACTGGTTGGTGATGTTAATTTTGAAGCTGTCGCAAAAAAAGCCAAAGCAATTTCACCGGTACCCGGCGGTGTTGGCCCCATGACCATTATTATGCTGATGAGAAATACAGTGAAAGCAATGAAAATGGCAAATAAATTATAAATATCTTTGCCAACATAAGCTTGTATAATTGCTGAATCTGCTGCTTACATGATTAATCCTATTATCCACATTTAAATTCAAAATCTTTTGCCTCCAAATTCTCATCAAAATAATCAGCACCATCAAAGTGTTCAACACATGAATGAACATCTCGCCGTGCGATTCTCTGGATATTTAATAAATGTTTTGCTGATATGTTGTCAGTCGTGATATTTTTACCACCAGTGCCACATCCAAGAGTCAATGAGGGCTGAATAGAATTGTAAGTTCCACCCAAAGCCCCGTGCGAAGCCGGTGTGTTGACCAGTATTCTGCCTGCATTCATCACAGAAGCAAAATACTCGATTTTTTTCTCATTTTTTGAAAAAATGCTGACCGTATGACCCAATCCTCCATGGTTATTAATTTGCCGGCACAGATCAATTCCCCGGTCAAAAGTATCAGCTTCATAAAAAGCTAAAATCGGCGCCAGAATTTCCAATGAAAGAGGCGAGTGTACTCCAACCTCATCAAGTTGAGCTATAAGAACACTTGTATCTTCAGGGACACTTATCCCTGCCATTTTTGCAATTTTGTAAGCCGGTTGACCAATGACTTCAACATTCATGACTTTGAGAGTTTTGTTAAAAGCAATTTCTTCAAGTTGTTTGATTTCTTTTTTGGAGAGAAAATATGCTTTGTGTTTTTTTAACAAACGAATGGAATCTTTCACATGACATTTCCTGACCACCAGGGCTTGTTCACTGGCGCAGACTGTCCCGTTATCAAAGGTCTTTGAAAGCAGTATCTCTTTAATCGCAAATGGAACATTCGCGCTTTTACCGATATATGCCGGTACATTTCCCGGTCCAACACCAATGGCAGGATTTCCTGAACTGTAGGCTGCTCTTACCAGGCTTACTGAGCCTGACGCCAATACCAAAGCAGTTTTTTTGTGTTTCATAAATTCAATCGTCTGCTCATCTGAAGAGCGTCTTATCCATTGAATGCAGTGTTCAGGCGCACCCGCGTTGATAGCTGCGTCATAACATATTTTCGCTGCCTCGATGGAGCATTTTTTTGCAGCACCATGGGGGCGAATAATTATCGGATTTCGGGATTTTAAAGCGATTAGAATTTTGAATAGTACGGTTGAGGTGGGATTTGTTATTGGTGTTATAGCGAATATTGTTCCGATTGGTTGAGCGATTTCAGTAATTTTATTAATTCTATCCTCTGAAATTATCCCAACAGTTTTTAAATTTTTTATGTCTTCATAAACAAACTGGGTTGCAATGATATTCTTTATAACCTTATCTTTCCATCTTCCTAAACCGGTTTCCTGGTGCGCAAGTTTTGCCAGTTTCACCCGATTTTTAAAACCTGCTTCGTAAACAGCTTTGACGACAATATCGGTTTGAATTTGATCAAGTTTATATAAATTTAGCGTAGCCTGGCTGGCATTATCCATTACTGCATCGATATCCAACACTTTTTTCATATCATAATCCTTTATTAATTTTGATAATGTTTAATTATTTTGATTGATCAAATTGTCTAAAACGATAAAAAAAAGGTAGAAAATTTCAGGGATAAAGTCAATACAAAAATAAGAAAAGCAATCCAACACTAAAGAGTAAAAAATCAGCTTGATTTTAAAGTAATATTATCTTATATTTACGTGTTAACAAATTTCATAAGTCATGTACATTGAAATTTTCTGAATTGATTAAATTTGATGAACTCGTAAAAAGTCAGAGAATCTTTACTTGAAGTGGATTAACTTATTGTTATTATAAACATTATCACGCAATTGGGATAAGGT
>NBLI01000230.1 GCA_002084535.1 Candidatus Zhuqueibacterota bacterium 4572_119 | reverse complement strand
TTTTTACCACTCAAATCTTCATCGACCTGGACACTATGGTCGGTTCGAAGCAAATCTCCGGCGTCAACAAAACCGCGCAGTTCAAATTCTTTGGCTTTAACCACAGAAATCATTTGCGGTAAATCTTTTTTTATTTCCAGATGTTCACCAACGGCTTCCACTTCGACTCCAGGCAGGGGGATTACTCTTGGCTGAAGATATTTTTTGATTTCATTTATGGCAATTTCTTTGATGTCATAGTTGATGTGTTGAAAAAGCAGAACCATTTTTGAATGGGCTTTGGGAATTGTCAGGTTAAATTTTCCGGCGAAATCACTGATGGTGCCAACCTTGGTTCCTTTGACGTAAATATTGGCATGGGGGACAGCCCGGTGCGTGTTGACATCTAAAATTTTCCCTTTAATAATTACTTGTTGTGAGAAAAGGGAAAGAGAAAGGGGAAATAAAAGAATGAAAGATAAAAAAAATGTGATTCTGAATTTCATATTGTGGCTCCTGAAATAGCGCTATACGAATATTTTCTGGATCAAATAATTTAGGAGTGAATAAAACAAAGACAATAGAGAAGTTGAGTTTTAACAAAAAGTCATAATTTCGCAAATTTTGTACCAAGTGCTAATGCCGGTCATCATTAATTAATAAACAAGATGTTAGCTTAACTGCTATTATAATTGTGAAGGGAATAAGAATAATTGTGCAACGAAATGTGATAAAAAGTCTGCAATTAATTGCACAATTTAATTATTCAATTTAGCTCAATAATCCTTCAATGATTAATTCAATTGCCTGATCTTCGTTAAGTCCTCTTGACATTAGTGTTTCCAATTGTTTATTGTCAACACTACCGATAGCAGCTTCGTGAGTAACATGAGCTTTGGGATCTGCGACTTCCACAATGGGAATTGCTTTGGCGCTGCCTTTTCCCTGAATGATTTCATGACAATCAACATGCCCGCGGGTATAAGGCGCGCTGGCTTTGAGGGTATTATATACTTCAGCGTTCGCGTCATCCCTAACTGCAATTCTGGATGTTAAAACACCTCTCGCGCCTTTTTCAATCAGGTTACCCGATTCTTTTATCTGTCTTCTTTTCCGGTAATATTGTAATCAATATAAATTTCCCCAACCCGCCCTTTGAGCAGCTCGAACTCTGTAATGAACCTGGCGCCCTTTTCCAGCGTAATGTTTGCGGTGGGGTAAACTTTGATGCCTCCCTTTTGTCCGTGAACATGCCTTTCAAAATATTGATATTCAGCATTTTCGCCAACAGTAATTTTCGCGTTCATAATATGTTTGACATCTACGGCATTGGGGAAAGTGCAATGAGAGAGGATGGATATTTTCGAATCTTTGCCGATTTCAACGTCCATCTGAATATTTTGCAGTCCAGTTTCCGGAATAACACCAAAACAAAGATGAACGGGCTTTTTTACGACAGTTCCATCCTGAAGTTGCAATTTCAGTTTGATACCGTCTTCAAGTTCAGTTACATCCATCTGCAAACCGGGGACCAGGTTTGAACCCATCACCTCGTTTTTATGGACGATTAAATGAGCGACATCAGGGTCTTTCAAAATCTCCACGTCTGATTCTGTTGTTTTGTATAATTCTATCATCTTGTTACGCTTGCTTGTCATTTATTTGTCTCCGTTTCAAATTCGGTGGGAATGTTCTTGTGATCGCAAATCAGGCATTTGTCCTCAAAGAAGTTTTCAATTTTGTCAGCCCTGCCCTTATCGTAAATTTTTCCACCGCAGAGTAGAAACGCGTGATCCGCTTGCTTTAAGACAGTGAGGCTATGTGTGATGAGGATGACAGTCGAGCCGTTCCTTTTTAAGATTTGCAGAGCTTTGAAAATATTTTCCAATGAAGAGACATCAATTCCTGAATCCGGTTCGTCAAGCATAACAAATCTGGGGCGCATGGCTAAAATGGAAGCCATTTCGATTTTTTTACGTTCACCACCACTCAATGTTTTATCAACCGCCCGGTGCGCGTAAGCCGTTGGATCGAGACCCATTTTATTCAGCACATCATTGATCAGCGAATCACTTCCCCCATTTGCCGAAGCTTTGATGAAATTTTTAACAGTCAATCCTTCAAAACGCGCCGGTTCCTGCCAACTTAACGCTATTCCTTTCTTAGCGCGTTCATCGATGCTCAAATTTTTAATCGATTCACCCTCGAATAGAATATCTCCAGTATAATCACGATAACCAGAAAGTCCCATCAATGTGTAGGCAAAAGTGGATTTGCCGGCGCCATTGGGACCCACAACAGCGTGGATATGATTATCCCAAAAATTCACGTTTAATTCATTTAAGATTGATGTTCCGTTTAATTTTAAAGTTAAGTCCCTGACTTCGAGTATTCCCATTTTATTAAGCCTGTTTGGTTTTAATTGGTAAATTATTTATTAGCATTGTGTGGCAAAAAATTAGTAACTGGAACATGATGGTATTTGCATGAAGAAACAGCCAGGTTTGTTCCCTGTTTTTTAGATAAAAAAAATGTCATCCAGCCAGACCTGGATGACATTTTTAAATTAACGCTTTATCTGATAAGAAGCATCTTTCGACTTAATACAAGGTCGCCGGCAATAATTTTGTATATATAAACTCCGCTGCTCACATTTAAATTTGCGTTATCCCTGGCGTCCCATTCAACTGTTTTGAGACCTGCTGATTCAATTCCGTCAATTAACGTTCGGATGTGCTCTCCACGAACATTGTAAATCTTTAATTCGACATTTATTGCTTTTGGTAAATTATACCTTATCGTAGTGTTCGGATTAAATGGATTTGGGTAGTTCTGATCCAGCCGGAATTGATCCGGAAGATTTTCTTTTTGATCAGGTACATCTGATCCAGCTCTTGATACGGTTAATCCTTTAATACAAAAGTTTGCTGTGCCGCTGGACAATCCGCTGCCGTCATCGTAATAATAAAGGTCATACCATTCTGTACCATCTTTATAATAGCTTTCTTCCGGATTTGCAGTTGAAGCAACAAGCGTCTCTGAAGCCGATGCTCCGAGCAGCACTGGTACGTATGAAGTCCTGTCAAAAGGATGACCTCCCGAAGACAGGCTGACATAGATGTAAAAATCTTCACCTGTATCAAGTTCCACTGCCGTGTCAAGATCGATGGTATGAAATCCGGTGTATTCGAGGAATCCTGATTGGGAAATAAATTCATTGATCAGATTATTATTATCGAAACCGCCAAAAATTCTTATGGTATAAGTAACGCTGTCAGCCGCGGTAAAAAAACTGACGGATTTTAATGATTCGTCTTCTGTAGCTGTAAAAGCGTTGAAAGCCTCCTCACAATTGGTTTTGGTAGTTCTCCAGCCATGGTAGTCATGGTAATAGATTCGGTCGTATTGCTGTGGTTCAACATTTTGAAAAGAAACAGCGCCCATTTCAGGTTCCCTGCAGCAATGTTTGTCATAATAGGAAATCCAGAAATATCCGCTTAAACCCCAATCTTCGCCCCAGCTATTTTTGCATAACCAGGCTCCGGGTTTTGGCGCAGCCGTTTCTTTTGTATCATCCCAGCCAATAATCGCCACTGAATGATTTGGTTCGAGGTGATTAGTCGGTGGTTGATAGTGAATGAAATTGTCAATGAAGCTATCACTGGAGCGTAAACATGTGGCGAATACACCATTTTCCATGATGTTAGTTTTAATCAAATTAATTCTTTCCAGACTATCGCCAACCGTAAACCATTCGACATTCCGAACATAATAGAAGTGGAAATTATCTGAGTATCTGGCAGGTGGATCCGTGTAACTTTGTCCATCGATGTCTCTGACCGCGCCTTCACCGCGCGAAAAATAAGCTGTACACACGCGGTAGTCGCCGCCATTGTGGACCACCAATCCTTGACCTGTGGGGGGACTTATATCGTCATTATTGTGGTCATTAAATCCATTCCACCAATCGAGGTGGTATTCCGCAAGGTCAGGTTCTCCGGTTTCTCCGGCGGCTTCCCATACACCTGTCAACAGCTCCACCACGTTGTGATTTTATCGAACTTACATAATTGAAACCTTCATAATTCCGCAGATCAAAATTGGTTGGTAAATCCATTGATGTGTTAACATTCTTCTGATTTGAATCATTGGCGGATACAACTGCTGAATTGAATTGTACGAAAAATAAAAGCAATGATATTCTTAGTATTGTTTTTCGCATGATAAACTCCTTCAGCTAAAATAAATTTGAACTTAATAAACATTCAGTGTTTAATAAGTGATTTTTTGGTTTAAGTCTCTTCTACCGCGTTTATAAAATAATAACATCAATGAATATTTGTGTGATCCGTGATTTGTATTAGCTAATATTTCCGGCTATCTTAAAAACATCATTTTTTTGCTCCGCGTAAATTTATTTGTACTTATTTTGTACAGGTAAATACCGGAACCAATTAGGTTTCCTGCCTGATCTCTACCATCCCATTGAATGGAATTTTTACCAGCGCGTTGTTTTTCGTCAATTAATTTGATTATCTCCTCTCCAAGCATGTTATAAATTGAGATTTGGACCCGCGCTTTTTCCGGTAAATAATACTCAATGGTTGTGGTTGGATTAAATGGATTGGGATAATTCTGATACAGTACATATTTTTCAGGTTTTTTCGTCTCAGAACCCAGGTGAACTTTGGTCATTCCGCTTTGTTGCTTTTCTGTATTAATGAAGTAGCGATCAACTGAAATATTGCCAATATCGCCATGCTGACCGATGGTTTCAAAATTAATCGTCAGAAAAAGACCGTTTTCGGTAATTGCTTCAACTCCGAAGCAACTTATTTTTAATTCACCATTTTCCTGGTTATTAACTGTCAGGTTAAAATGTTCACTATTCGATGTTAATTGTGCTCTTTCAAATTTTAACAAACCCGGGTCATAGCTCAGATTAATATCGCATGAATATATTGGTTCGTCACTAATTTTATTAAAAGGCAATGTGATTTTATCGCCTGGAATTACATACAAATTATTATCATAAGAAATGGATAAAGTTTTAGAGAAAAGTTCATCCGAAGACCAGTTGCCGTCAACATCGCCCAACACAATCGCTTGATAATTTTCCTCCGGCTTGTTGGTATCCAGGGGATTGTAGGAATTATCTACAGGGTTAAATACCCACTCGCCAGTATAGCAATCAGCAGCATTCAAATAGCCAACAACATACATGGCAATTAGCGCCGCGTCGTAAAGCTGCACAGTCCCATTTTTATTTACGTCCGCGGCAATTTGTTGCTCGGCAGTCGCTTCCGGTAAAAGTCCCATGGCAATTCGCGCAGCCAACGACGCGTCATAGCTCATTATTGTAGCATCGGGAACTTCTCCTGTTTTTGACGGCGTTACAGTATAGTCAGCACCCATTTGAAGGTTAGAAAACACGTAAGCTCCTCCATCATCTGTTAACAGAGAGTCTGTGCTGTGTCCACTTAAATTCAGGGTTACATTTGAAACAGGCACCTGGCTGTAATAATAAGTAACAAAACCGGCAATGTTTAAAAATTCAGATGCCACTGCAAGCGCCTTGACACAAAAATTTGCTGTCTGATCAATATTGTAAAAATCATACCAGCCTGATCCATCCCGGTAATAACTTTGTCCCGGTTCAGAAGCAGAACGGACAACGGTACCCTTGGCTGTAGCGCCTAAAAGAACCGGTACTTCTGATGTTTGATCATAGGGTTGCCCGCCATCTGATAAATAAAGATAAAGATAGAAATTTTCGTTTGAATTTATTGATACCGGAGTATTTAAATTAATTGTATGAAATCCCTTGCGAGAGATCGTCCCTGTTTCTGTTGATAATTCGTTGATTAAATTGTTGTTCACAAATTGGTCATAAATTTTTATGGTGTAATTACAATTATCACATGCCGTATAAAAACTTGCCGCTTCAATGGTTTGCGGATTTGTGGCGGTGAAAGCATTAAAGACTTCATTACAATTGGCATAAGTCGCGCGCCAGCCATGATAGTCATGGTAATAAACATAATCGTATCGCATGGGTTCAACGTTTTGGAACGATATAGCGCCCATTTCCGGGTGCTGTCCGCAATGTTTGTCATAATAAGATATCCAGAAGTAACCGTCGATACCCCAGGACGAAGACCAACTGTTTTTACAGAGCCAGGCACCGGGCTGCTGAGCCTGTGTTTCTTTAAAATCATCCCAGCCGATTATGGCTATGGCGTGGTTTGGCTCCTCTGTGCTGGATGGCGGTTGATAGTGAATATAGTTTGATATGTATTCGCTGGCATAGTACATACATGTACCAACTGCCCCAAAATCCATGATGAGTTGTTTAACTTCTTCGATGCGGTTCAAATCCTGACCAACCGTACACCACTCAATATCACGGACATAAAAATAATGGTAGCCCGGATCAGAGCGAGCAGGAGGAACATTGTAGGATTGACCGTCAATGTCTCGCACAACGCCTTCTCCTCGGGAAAGATAAGCGGACGTCACTAAATAATCACCCCCTTGGTGTACAACCAATCCTTCTCCGCCTGGTGGATTTATATCATCGTTGTTGTGCTGATTAAATCCATTCCACCAGTCCAAATGATATTCCGCGAGATTTGCTTCACCGGTTTCCCCGGCGGACGACCAATTGCCTGTCATAAGCAGGTTACTTTCCATTGCCGCCATAACACCGTGCGTCCAGCAAGTACCGCCTTGCTGATTTTTTACTGATGAAACAAAGCTTTCCCCGTCAATATACCGCAAGTCAAAAACAACCGGAGTATCATCGTAAAGATTGATTCCATCGAATAACATATCGAGAGGACGTGTGGTTACATAAGGGACAAAATTATACTGGTGAACGACAGACAGGTATTGCTGAATTTTATCGGATTGGGTTAGGTACTCAATATTGAAAACGCGTTCCCCGGCTGTCTTAAACTGATCCAATAAATTGAGCCGGTAATTATCGGGATTATAGGGATTGTTTTCATCACGCCAGCCTCCGAAAAAAACACCTTCGCAGCCAATCCCCTGGATTGCCTGAAAATAGCTCTCTCTCTCTTCGACTGAAACATCGTCTTCGATAATGATTGCTTCCGCGTTTTGTGCAATAATATAAAAAGGTTCAGTGGTTCGCTGATCCACATAGTTCCTGATACCACTGATAAATTCAATCATCAGGGAAGCAGCTTCAGGTTCTTCGCCAAGTATAAATCCCCAGTAGTAATACGCGTCCACTATATCACAATAAATTCCGTCAAATCCCTGCGCGATAATAACGTCAAGATATGAAAAAACGATCTCCTGCCAGTCAGGATTCCAGAAACGTACTTTATAATTATCAAGCCAATCCGGGTTACTCTGACCAAGCCAGGCTGGAGCACCTGGATCAGGAATCCCGTCGTGATTGGAGTCCCAGCTTTCCTGCCAATACCAGCGGTAGGTTTCTGCCTCTCCAATGGAGATGTACGAGAGCGCTAATTTCCCACTGTTTTTAATCTGGTTTATTTCTGCGGAAGAGAAAATTCC
>NBLI01000229.1 GCA_002084535.1 Candidatus Zhuqueibacterota bacterium 4572_119 | reverse complement strand
ATTGGCAAGGTTGAAGGATCAAGTAAATATGGCTATGCTATTAAACCACAATTTAATAATACGAACATCGCTGTAAATCGATTGCTCAAAGATAAAGCGAAAATATTTGCTGCTACTGAAAAATTTGTGGATGGGAAAGCTAACTTTCAACCGGGAACGATACTTTTACCCGCGGTGAAAAATATTTCAACAATAGAAAAATTAGCAAAAGACTTGCACTTGACAATTCACGCGCTGCAACAACCTTTGCCTAAAACAAAGAAAAAATTGTCACCTGTTCGCGTTGGCTTGTATAAACCATGGCGTGCCAGCATGGACGAAGGGTGGACACGGTTGTTGTTGGAACGGTTTGAATTTAATCTCGTTAGTGTAACTAATGAAATGATCAAAGAGGGAAATTTAAAAAAGTACTTTGACGCATTAATCATTCCCGATGTTGGAAAGTCAACAATTTTGAATCCTAAACCAAAAGATCCCAAACGCGCGAAATACTACCGACCTTTCCCTGATAAGTATGAAGGTGGCATTGGAAAAGAGGGCGTCAAAGCATTAAAAGCTTTTGTGAAAAAAGGCGGTACACTCATTACTCTTGATTCTGGCTGCCAACTGGCTATTGATGAATTTGCAATACCTGTTTCCAATGCTTTGGAAAACGTGAGCAGGAGCGAGTTTCGCGCCCCGGGTGTGATGCTTAAAAACAGAATTGACACCAACCATCCCATTGGTTGGGGCATGCCGGAGATATTCGCGGCGTTTGTGTCCAGCAGCCCGGCTTTTCGAACATCTACTCCAATGGTAGGCACCGACAGAACTGTAGTTGCCACATACCCGGATGAAGAATTGCTATTGAGTGGATGGATTCATGGTGAAAAGCTCTTGCGCAAAAAGGTTTCTATTGTGGATGTCAAGTACGGGGAAGGTAAAATAATCCTTCTGGGTTTCCGCGTCCAGCACCGGGCGCAGCCGCATGGAACATTTAAGATTTTATTCAATTCAATTGCTTATGCGGGAATGCAGTAATTCTGGTGATTGGTGATTGGTGAGAGGTGATTGGTGAGAGGTGAGAGGTGAGAGGTTATTGGTGAGTGTGTGTTTTTACTTTTATAATAAAATTGAACATTTTTAATTGGTAAACGTAGGAATAATTTGATAATGGGATGTTAGCAGGATGACAAAAAATAATTTATTTCATATTTAAAAGGAGAATTTTGTATGGACAAAAGAATGATGAACATCGTCTGGGGATCCTTGATTGTGTTGGTTGGTGTTTTATTGCTTCTTATTACAACTGATGTTATTGAAATTGAAATTAACACAGCCTGGGTTTTTGGGGGTTTGTTTTTCTTTGGCTTTTTAATCTTTCTTGGGCTTTATTTTTCAATGCACCGGAAACAGTTCTGGCCTTTGATACCCGGGATAACTTTTTTGGGTTTATGTCTGCTCATTTTGAGTGATGAAATCGGTATCCGCGATCATATCGGAGCCGGGTTTTTTATTCTGTTTATTGGATTGAGTTTTTTAGCTGTCTTTCTTCTTCATAAGGAACACTGGTGGGCGATTATCCCAGCGGGAACGGTTGCCAGTGTTTCCATGGTAATCTTTTTTGGAGATATGGTTGGTGTTGGAGCAATGTTTTTAGGGATGGGATTGACCTTTTTGGCTTTATACTACGTCCTTTTAAACAGACCGGAGGAGAAACATTGGTGGCCCCTGATCCCCGGCGGCATTCTTGGATTTATGGGATTGGTATTTTTATTCTTTGATGAGGTTCAGTTTGGAAAGTACATCATGCCGATCGCGTTAATTATTATTGGAACTATTTTCATTATAAAACATCTAAAAGAAACAGGATAAAAACCAGGTATTTTCCAATCAAAACAAAAACTGTTTATATTGAAGTTATAGCACCATAATTTATGAAAAATCCTAAAATACCTGGTTTTTAGAATGGACTCTACGAATAATCCAAAACAAACATTCAGAAATGCTTGATTTTACTGGATGTTTGTTTTATATATGGTGACTATTTAGCCACTAATACTCAAACGCACAAAGAAAAACACAAAGAAAAAAATAAACAAAAATACCATTCATACCAGTGGGAGATTTTATGTCCCAATAAAACTAACGCGGTAAAGAACCGATATGACAATGTTTAACTTAAAGTTTTTTTAAGCTAATAGCTAATTGCTGAAAGCTAATAGCTGATCGCTTTTTTAGGTATAAGCAAAAATGTGCGGATATTTATGAAAGAGAATAATCTTAATTCATTTAATAAATTATTTACTATTTAACAGGAGTAGAAATGAGCAGAGTTAAAGTTTTCCTGATGGAATTGCGACCCCCATTTTTTACCGCGACGATCGTACCCATCCTGCTTGGTACCGCGGTTGCATTTAATCTGAATTATACCATCAATTGGTTTTATTTTGCTTTGACCTTAATCGGCGCTATGTTTTTGCACGGCGGCGCTAATGTCATCAATGATTATTTCGATCATAAAAGTTCTAATGACGAGATTAACAAAGAATTTGTGCGACCTTTTACGGGTGGCAGCCGGACTATTCAAAATAAACTCATGACACCCAGAGAGGTTTTAATTGAAGCAATAATCTGTCTCGCTCTTGGCAGTGTTATTGGTATTTACCTAACTTATAAAATTGGCTGGGTGATTTTGGCGATTGGCGCGTTTGGAATTTTTTCCGCGGTATTCTATGTCGATCCAAAATTAAAGCTGGTTGGTAGAGGAGTCGGTGAATTATTTATTGCACTGAATTTTGGCACATTGATGACCTATGGCGCGTTTTTTGTTCAGGCGCAGGAACATTCATTAATACCTGTTATCGCCTCTTTGCCTGTGGCGATTCTGATCGCCGCTGTTTTATATATTAATGAATTTCAGGATGCCAAAGCTGACGCAGCGGTTGGGAAAAAGCACCTTGTAGTTCGGTTGGGAAAAAAGCGGGCAGTTAATGGGTATATTCTGTTAATGGTTTTTACCTATTTATCCGTGGTCATTGGTGTGGTTACCGACTTTATTCCGCCAATTTCACTTATCGCGTTATTAACCATGCCAATCGCGTTAAAGGCGATTAAAGTTGCACAGCAATATTATGAAGATAATGAAAAATTGGTTCCGGCGAATGATAGTACAATTAAGACCCATTTGCTCACCGGATTATTATTAATTATTAGTGTGGTAGTTGATTCATTTTTATAAAAGAATGATAAAAAAAAGTGAGAGAAAAATGGCGGATCAAAAGAAAGTCATTTTAAAAAAAACAGGTGTGAAGAAAGACATCATCAAGATTCAGTTTTTTGAATCTTTGAATAAAAGATTACAGCATACCTATCTCGCGGCATCAATTGGTAAGTGTTTTAAAAATAATTTTTATAAGATTATTCTGGACATGACAAATATCAATGAACCGTCATACCCGTTTATCGCGACAATAATTGAAGCAACCGCCAAAGCAAGAACTAAAAGTGGGGATGTAAAAATTATTAATATTTCCGATGAAGCGAAACATGTGCTTTTGTCTTTTAATATTTATACCTATTTGACTAAAGGTTAGTTTTATAAATCAGAACTACTTATTCAAAAACATAAAAAAAGGTGATGCATTAATAAATTTTGCATCACCTTTTTCTTAGGTTAAAACTATTTGAGAAGCAAAAATTTTCTGGTTTCAAATAAATCATTCATTTGATAACGAATAAAATATGCACCGCCTGGCAGGGAACGCCCGTCAAAGTGAAAACAATGTGTAACTGCTGGTTTGAAACCTCTTTCCAATTGAGTTATTCGCTGTCCGTGTAAATTATTTGATACAATAAAAACTTCCACCATCATCACGATACCCAGTGCCAAAAAACAGTTTCCCAAAGGCGATTGCCGGACAATCCCATTTTATTTCAGCAATGTCAATTTTCCAATTTAAATTTCCATCAGATGTTAATGAACATAGCAAATTTGAATGATTGGCGACATAAATTGTGGAATTTCTATCACAAACGACCGAACTCATTGCTGATTGAAAAGTGGCGTCTTTATATTCCCATCTTTTAATCCCGTCATTGGTCATTGAAACCAGAAAATAAAGGGGAGGCTGGTCAGATGCCACAAAATACACATTGCCATTATAATCCATGGCAGGATCTGTCATTGCTTCCATTTCTGCAGCATAAAACCAGCGTAATTCGCCTTCAGGAGTGAGGGAAATCATCCCTTCTAAATCGCCACTCATGCCAGCTGTATTTCGGGCGCAATAAAAAATATTTCCCGCGTTATCGGTTAATGGTGTTCCATAGGCAGGGGATGAGCGGAACAACCACTTGACAACTCCATCAATTCCCACAGCAATTAATCCTGTCGTTGTATCGCTTTCGGCGGTTCCTAAACATCCCATGTAAAGTGCTGTACCATCGGGTGAGATAGCTATACCGGACATCTCAATGCCTTGAAATTTATAATTACCACCGCTTTTCCACTTGAGAGAGCCATCCGGATTCACAGCATATAGCCAAAAGTTGTGGTCAACAAAATAAATAGTACCATCTAATCCGATATTCATGCCAAGATTATTCAACCAGTCATCTGCCTGGAATGTCCATTTTTTTGTACCATCTGGATTTACTGCATAAAGCAATTTCCCTCTGGTACCAATGTATATGGTTCCATCGGCAGAGACAAGTGGGGAACATGCTTGTGTATATTGTGGACTATTATCAGAAAGGTGTAGCATCCATTTTAGAGTACCATCCCAATTTAACGCCCATAAATAAGGACCATTGCTACCGAAATAAATAGTAGAATCCGAACCAATTGCTACCGATGTCCCCACCTCATGTCCAACATCAAATTTCCAATCAATGGTTCCTAATTGAGGACCTGCATTGAAGCACCGACCAGTGGATTGGGGATTTCCATGATGCATAGGCCAGGGACTATCTGCCAACGAAGTCCAGGGAATATCCACCTGAGGATGTGAACCATTACTCGGTTCAGGTTCCGTGGAATTATCTTTATGACAGCAAAACGGTAAGAGCAATACAATCAGCCAAAATATGAAGATTTTTGTTCGCATTTTGCCTCCTTAAATTTAATAGTTATAATTAATTTCAAATAATTAAAGGTATCCGATCACAGGGGAGACCTTTAAATGAAAATAGACAGGATTACAGGATTCTCAAGATTAACTGGATTCAAAGTAGATTGATTTTGCAAGTTATTCAAGTTTTGTTATTATGTTACTCAATTTAATCCTGTAAATCCAGAATATCCTGTTATCCCCGATAAAAAGAATCGGGATCTACGACCTGTCAAAAAAAATATTTGTTAATACACTGTGATCGGTTACAATTAAAGTC
>NBLI01000022.1 GCA_002084535.1 Candidatus Zhuqueibacterota bacterium 4572_119 | reverse complement strand
TGTAAGATAAATCATTATTAGAAACCGCTAAAACTGTTAAAATTTAATATTTTTTAAATTATTCCTGAAACTTTATTAATATCTGGGCGTATTAAATTTCAATGTCAAAACACATTACTTACCGTTAGGTAAATTAATTTAACTTGCTAATTGTTATGAAAAAGAGCAGATTAGAAAACTAAAAAATAAACCGACAATCCTGGTAAAAAAAATTTATAATCGCTGATTACTTACCGGTAGGTAGAGGAAAGCCATGACAGAGATGCATAAAATATTAGATGGTGAAAATGAAACCAAAATAAATATTTTCCGGGTAGCGGCAAAGCTGTTCGCGGAAAAGGGATATAATGGCGTATCCATGCGGGAGATTTCGGAAATGTCCAAAGTATCCAAACCTACTATCTATTATTATTTTGGAAGTAAGGAAGGGGTTTTTAAAGAGCTTGTTAATTTCGGATTGCATTATGGATCAGCTCAGGCAAAACAAATAGCAGCTCTTGATATTCCGGTCAAACAAAGACTGGTTAAAATTATTCAGAGCAGATTTAGAATCAGTTTTGAGCACCCTGATTTTTCAAAATTTTTTTTGATGGTTTTTGTCACATCGGAAAATTTACCGTTTTTGGATGAATTTAAAAAACAGGCAAATATACACCGCCAATTACTTGTTGATTTGATTCAGGAAGGCGTTGACTCAGGTGAGTTTGGAGCTGGCGCTAATCCGCAGTTGGCGTCGGAGATTATCGGCGCGGTGATGGGACATTTTATCGGCAAGCAGTTAAAGATAAAAAAGAAATTTCTGACAAGCGATTTGGCAGAAGAAATCGTTGAATTGCTTTTTAAAGGATTGAATGAATAGAAATGACATTTGTTAGGTGGAGGGTAAAATGAAATTAAAAAATTTTAGTTGGTTACTATTACTGATTGCAGCGATGCCATACCTGATTTTTGCGGAGGAGAAGAAAACTTTTACACTTGAAGAAAGCATTGCTTTTTCATTGAAGCAAAATCCGGAATTTAAGATGGCTGAAAAAGAAGTGGCAAAAGCAAAGGCCGGAGTACTTGAAGCCTGGTCAAATATTTTGCCCCAAATAGATGGCTCGCTCAACTTTTCACACGCATGGGATATTCAACAGCAAACCATTCCCAATTTTTTAAAACCCATGCTGGCTCCTTTGGCGCCGTATATGCCTGAATTACAAATGATGCCTGATTACGTTACCATGTCTTTTGGCCTGGAAAATACTTTATATTATGGCGCGAGTTTGGCGCAGCCTGTTTTCTTAGGAGGCGCGGGAATCGCCGGGATTCAGATGGCGGGTTCCGGCAGGCAGGCTGCTGAACAAAACCTGGAAGAGGTTAAACAAAATCTGATTTATAATACAACGAATGCATTTTATGGCTGCTTATTAGCCCGTGAATTAGTCAAGGTTCAGGAAGAAGCTTTTGACCAGACCAGGGCGAATCTTGATAATGTAGTAAAAAAATTCAATGTTGGCTCAGCATCCGGTTTTGACAAAATGAGAGCTGAAGTTGAATTAGCGAATTTAAAACATTTGAATATGTGGAAGATGATTTTGGGAAAATGGAATTGGATGAGCTGCAAAAATTGGCTTTTCAACATCGTCCTTTGATAAAAGCATTGGAAAATCAAAAAAGAATCAGCAAAAAAGGAATTACCATTGCCCGAAGTAATTTTTTACCAAAGATGTTTTTCCAGACGGACTATTCCTTTATGCTGATGAAGAATGATTACAAGTTCCGGCACGCGGAAGCCAGCAAGGGATTTACTTCTGCGATTAGTTTGCAGATTCCATTATTTCACAGTTTTAATTCAGCCGCGCAATACCAAAGATCGAAGCTGGATTATAAAATCATTCTTGATACTGAAAAACAGGCTTATGACGGGGTCTCGGCGGAAATCGAGGTGGCTTATAATAAGTTTAACGAAGCAAAAGAAAAATATCTGTCCGCTGTACAGACAGTGGAATTGGCAAAAGAGGCGTTACGGTTGGCAAATATGATGTACGATGAGGGCGTTAATACCCAGTTGGATGTTTTAAATTCGCAATTAGCTTTGACGCAGGCAAAATTAAACAATATGAATTCATTATTTGAATATCAGAGCGCGCGTTATCATTTGCGCAAAGTGGTTGGATTATTAAAAGGGATTTTAGACAAATAATTTGAGGAGATAAATATCATGGCAAAGAAGCTGATTTTAGTCATCGCGGTTTTTTCTTTTAGCTTAATTGCAATTATTGGATGCGGAAAGAAAAATAATACCAGTGAAAATGAAGAATCAATCAAAATACCAATTGAGGTCACCCAGGTGGCGCGAAAAACAGTTACACGGGAAGTTCGCTATACTGGTGATGTCAAAGCCGAGCAGGAAGTAAAAATATTTTCTAAAATTCCGGACCGGATTTTGAGCTTTGAAAAAGATGAAGGCGATTATGTGAATAAAGGTGATGTAATTGCCAGAATCGAAGCGACAAAGATCGAACAGGCTGTGATTCAGGCGAACGCCGCAGCAGTGAGCGCTAAAGCACAATTAGCGAATTTGCGCTCTGAATACGAACGGGCACAACGATTGATAAAAGAAAGCGCCATGAGCCAGCAGCAATACGACGCGGTTAAAACCCAGTTCGAAGCTGCCCAGGCATTGGCTGAACAAGCAGACGCCGCGTTGGTTCAGGCAAAAAGTCAATTGTCAGACGCCGAAGTTACCGCTCCTATATCAGGAATTATCGGCGTCAGATATTATGAGCAGGGAGATATGGCAACAGGTCCGTTTCCTTTGGTTACTGTTGTTAAAATGAATAATGTGAAAGTGGTGGTTAACGCGCCGGAACAGGACTTTGGTCAATTAAAAGTTGGACAGAACGCGGCTTTATCCGTATTAAGTTTTCCTGGCGAAATTTTTACCGGTAAGATAACTAAAATCAGTCCAGTTCTGGACCCGGTTACGCGAATGGGAAAAATTGAAATTTTGGTCGATAACAAAGACAAACGGTTAAAACCAGGCATGTTCGCGGAAGTTCAGATTTGTTTGAATACGATGACCGATGTTTTAACGGTTCCCAAACATTCGGTTATTGAGAAGACGGAATTACAGCGAATTAATGGTGAAGACGTTGCTATTGTAAAATCACAATTGTTTGTTGAAAAAGACGGAATTTCCTTTTTACGGGACATCGATGTCAGCTATACAAATGGCACTGTGGCAGTGGTATCTTCCGGTGTCGAGGAAGGAGAAAATATTGTAATTGTTGGGCAACAAAGTTTAAAAGACAGTTCAGAAGTAAAAGTTTTGAACCAGGGAGTAAAATAAAATGAAGATTACGACTCTTTCGATAAAACGTGGTATCACTTTTTTTATGATTTATCTCATTGTGATCGGGTTTGGTTTGTTCTCTTTAGTGCGGTTAAGAATCGACCTTTTTCCTGATCTGACTTTTCCGGTAATTGCTATTCTCACGCAATATACTGGCGTCAATCCGTATGACATCGAAACAACAGTAACGCGTCCCATTGAAGAAAATGTTTCTTCAGTAGAGAATGTAAAAAAAGTCAGTTCAATTACCAGCCAGGGTTTGTCGTTGATAATTCTGGAATTTGACTGGGGTACGGATATGGATCAGGCGGAGATCGACGCGCGAAGGAACATCGATATGATACGAGATTTCCTGCCCGATGATGTACGGCAGCCAATTGTCTTTGCGTTCGATCCGTCCATGCAGCCGGTGGAATTTCTGTCCGTTACTTCAGATCAATACGGACTTGCAGAATTGCGCCGCATTTCTGAAATGGATATTGAACCGAGGCTGGAAAGAATTCCGGGAGTCGCTAATGCGTTTACGACCGGAGGATTATCACGTGAAATCAATGTGCTGGTGGATCCGAATAAATTACAAGCGCACCGGTTTTCCATCGATTATGTGATTAATGTTTTACGCATGAATAATATGCAACTGCCCAGTGGGTGGGTTGATGATAGAACAGTAGAATTTTCTGTACAAACGAGCGGCGAATACACAAGCCTGGAACAAATTCGAAATACGACGATCGCCAATATTGATGGCACGCCCATTCGCGTCCGTGATGTGGCACAAGTTGTTGATGGTTTTAAGGAACAACGGCAGCGGGAATATATCAATGATGTTCCCAGTGTACTTTTGATGGTGAGCAAACAGTCAGATGCCAATACAGTGCAGGTGTGTAAAAAAATTAATGAACGGCTGGAATCCATTCGTACAGAAGTTCCGCAGGGTGTGGAGATAAAAACTTTCTGGGATCAGTCAACTTTTATAAACAGATCAATGTCGAATCTGGGAAGAACCGCCATTCAGGCAATTGGTCTGGCATTTTTGGTACTGCTTTTTTTCCTGTTGAATATTCGAAGTTCAATTATAATCGCTATTTCCATTCCGACATCACTCCTGGTTACTTTTTCAGTGATGGATCAGGCTGGATTAACACTGAATATGATTTCAATGGCAGGGCTGGCACTCGCGGTCGGATTGTTGGTTGATAACTCGATTGTTGTACTGGAGAATATTTTCCGGCGCCAGCAGTTGGGAGAGGATATAATGGAAGCGGCAGACAAGGGAGGGTCGGAAGTATCAATGGCAATTACTGCCTCCACGCTGACCACGCTGGCAGTGTTTGTACCGGTTTTGTTCGTGCCAGGTATCGCCGGCGAATTATTCAAAGATATGGTGGTTACCATTTGTTTTTCACTGGTAGCTTCTCTTGTAGTGGCGTTAACATTGGTCCCGCTGTTAGCTTCTCGGTTTTTGGTATTTAAAAAAGAACTTGAAAACCGGAAAGGAGTTTTTTGGGGAATAGTTTTCAGGATTAAAACATCAATTACCGGTTTTTTGGAGCGATTAAAAAAATCATACAGCAAAAGTCTTCATTGGTCTATCAATCATCGAAAGATGGTTTTGATTATTACTTTAGTCGCTTTTGTTCTTTCAATTGTTGTTTTCGCGACTAGCGGGGGAGACTTTTTTCCTCACTCAGACCAGGGATTCATTGTTTATGAAGTGAAGAGAGCTCCTGGCACAAGCCTGGATGAAATGGACAAAACGATGAAACAAATATCGGCGATTGTCCAGGACGAGGTGCCGGAGGCTGAACTTGTTCGCTACGAATTTGGACAGGGCGAAGGTTTCTCCGCTCTGTTTGGCAGTGGAAAGTCTCATGCCGGTGAAATTAATATTAAGCTGGTAAAATTAAGCGAGCGGAAGCGGCGGCAGAGAGAAATAGATGAAATTTTGAAGGAAAAATTTAAAAACATCCCAGGTGTTGAGATCAAATACCAGGAACAGGGTATGAGCCAGATGTTTGGCGAAGGTGACATTGTTGTTGAAATATTCGGACATGATCTGGTAAAATCCAAACAGATCGGTGAACAGATAAAAAAAATGGTTGAAAAAATAGAGGGTACATCCCAGATCGAAGTGAGTGTTGAAGAAGCAATGCCTGAGTTGAAGGTGGAATTGGATCGAAATCGAATTTCTGATTTGGGATTGTCAACTGCCATGGTTTCACAAACAATCAGTTCTAATGTGTTGGGTACTGTTGCTTCACAATATCGTGATGGTGGGGACGAATTTGATATTCGGGTTCAGTTGGAAAAAAAATATCGAAAGAACAAAAGGGATTTGGAGAATCTATTAATCGTTGCTCCCAACGGAGCCAGGGTTCCTTTGAGAGCAATCGCCACAGTGGTAAGCAGCAAAGCGCCCACTGAAATTACCAGGGAAGACCAGGAGCGTGTGGTGAAAGTTTCCATGATGGTTTCCGGCAGGGATTTGCGGAGTGTTACGATTGATGTCGAAAAGGAAATGAAGAAGGTCGTTTTGCCACGGGATTACCGGTTGGAAATAAGCGGCATGGCAGAAGAGCAGGCGGAATCGTTCATGTACCTGGGAATTGCTATGCTTGTGGCAATTTTACTAACATATATGGTGATGGCTTCGCAGTTTGAGTCCTTGCTGGATCCGTTTGTGATTTTGTTCACCATTCCCCTTTCACTCATTGGAGTCGCTTTGTTCCTGTTTGTCACCGGAACCAACATTACAGTGATGGCGCTGATTGGGATCATTATGCTGGTTGGAATTGTGGTTAATAACGGAATTGTGCTTGTGGATTATATGAATCAATTACGCCAGCGCGGCATGGAATTAATCGAGGCTGTCATGGTCGGTGGTGAAACGCGGATGCGTCCAGTACTGATGACGGCATTAACAACGATTTTGGCAATGGTCCCCCTGGCGCTCGGAGTTGGGGAAAGCGGTGAAAATTGGGCGCCTCTGGCAAGATCGGTAATTGGAGGACTGATGGTGGCTTCTGTATTAACACTGTTTATAGTCCCGGTAATTTATGTCATAGTGGAAAAACGTTCTGAAAAGCATTTGAAAAAACGGGAAGCGAGAAAAGAGGCGAAAAGGCAGAAATTGCTGGGTGCTGAAAATGTTTAATATGTCATTAGTTTAAAAAATTAAAAAGCCGGGTGTTTTTTTGAGCATCCGGTTTTTTTGTGGAATAGGAAAATAATAAGGTTAGGTCTGTTGGATAACTTTATTAGAAAGTATAATAATTTAAAAGATATAGCAATTTACTGTTGATTGATAAATTGATAAAACATTAGGTAACATATTGAAATATAAGATAAGTTATTCAATTTTAAAAATATATATTAAATATAACAACCTATAACAGCAATATAACTAATAAAAAGTACAAATAACTTGACATTGATAAATCAGCTGTTTATATTTTAAAAACAATATGAACACTAATTTGAAGCTACTAATAATATTGTTAGTTAAGATTTATTGGTGAGTCTCATGATAAAACATAGATTAGCCCCCCCCCTACTCACACAAGTTATTAAAATAGATTATTACAATACTAACCGAAGTCCTCCACCAAGAGTTTATTTTATCTATACTAATATTAAAAAAACTAAATAAGAGAGATGTTGATAAAATGAGAAAGAAAGTCTATATTGCTTATTTAGCAATTACATTAATAAGTATCTTTTTTATAATCAGTTGCTCTGATAAAATAGAAAATCCAGCGGTACCTGAATTGGAACCCAATTATGAGATAGAAACACCAAAGAAAGTGGAGCCAGCCTTTTTACCTGATGAGTTCCTATCAGATTTGACTACAAATGATAGTAACTTTACTTTTAAGAATACTCGCGAAGAGGCAGTTGAAAGCGATTACGGTCAGAAACCATTGTATGATTTTGTTGCTGTTTATTTTTTAGGGATTTATGACAGAACTCAAACCGGAGGCCCACCTTCTATGCAGTTTAAAGCATATTCTAAATCCCTTGACGGGTGGGGAGTTAATCCCTATTTTCTTACGACAATTTTTGTTAAAGCACTTGCATGGGAACTAATGGGACCTTCTGAGTGGAAAAAAATATGGGAAGCTTCAGATAATAAAACTGATTGGTGGCATGCGAGTGTACAGTCACCTATTTTTTCGAGGAATTGGCCATGGACTGCAAAAGCTCAATCACAACATGAATGGTACAATGGTATTAACCCAAAATTTGGAGTTGTAACACATCCATTAGAATACACTGCAGTCTTTGTGAATGAAAAAGAAGATAACTAAAAAACAAATACGGCGCACTAATAAAAATGTGCGCTGTATTCTAATTAATGGGAAAAAAAATGAACAAAAAGAATATAATACTATTTATTCCAACCATAATAATATTTATGTATGTAAATGGATTTTGCCAGGAATGGACACAGCCGGATACAGTATTTGAAAGTTTGCGGTTTGGGAATCTATATTTAAAAGTAGAAAAAGATACTGACAACTTTTTCCATTTTGTGTGGGCTGCAGATATCGATTTTGATAGTTACCCGGATTCTCTCTATTATTTTCGGGGTAAAGATATGTACCAATCTCATCTACAATCAATTGGCGCCGAATTCCTGGTAAGTTCAATTAATATCGCGTTTGATTCAAACAGGAAATTGAATGTCTTATGGGGAGAACCGCCGCCCAATGATCCACACTTTAATATTTCAAAAATATTTCATTCCCAAATTGAAAATTTAGCGTGGCATGACGTAAAACTTGCAGCGGAATTAAATGATTTGGAGAGTGATGGCGGACCCTGGGAAGTTAAATTGGTTCCATTATCTGATTCTTCATTGTTGGCATACTGGATGGTAACCTTGCCTTCAATGATAAAATTCTCCTATTACAATCAAGGTGAATGGTTCAGCCCATTTAAACCTTTTCCTGAATATAGTTATGAGCCAAAAATTGGTAGTTTTGGATTTTCCTCATACCCGGATATTATAAAAGCCAACAATGGTATTCTATATATGACTTTTAACGGTACTGCATCAGATGACACCCCTCCTCCGGGACATAATTTTATCAACTCTATTTGTTACCTTTCAGTTGAACAAAATTATAGAAACTGGCAGTCCGCTGTTCCAAGAAAGATTTATACCACATCATCTGTTTTCACTTTTTATCCAAAAATTGCAGTGTCTGAAAATAATGTAAAATATATCTTTTGGACTGTTGATGAAGATTTGAATTATCAAACAGAAGATATTAACTATTCTTATTCTTTTAATGGGAAAAACTGGACTGCCCCAAAAAGCGTCACAAATAAGATGGGAGAATTTATCGTTGAACCATTTGCGGTGCCTGACAGAGATGGAAATATTCATCTTCACTGGAGGCAATATGCTTACAGGGCGAGCGGACATTGGGAAAATAGATATTACTACACGACTGTTAATGAAGACAGTTGTTCTGATTATCAAGAATTTCCAAATATGATTTCAGCTAATTGCCCTCATTCGATAAATTTAATAATCGATAATAATAATCAGGAACATTTATTCTGGGCTGAATTCAGAAACAAGCTGGATAGTAGTGGCATCAGAATTAAGCATATGTCTCGCGATTTAACAACAAGTGTTTCGGAAAAAAAGACAGAAAATATGAATTCTGAATTTTCACCCAGTTTAATTGTTATTTCATATCCGAATCCATTTAACTCAACGGTGAGTCTGAATATACAATTAAAACAACCGGGTTGGTCAAATGTTTTCATTTTTAATATTAATGGTCAATTAGTTAAAACGTTGCAAAATAACAAGTACACAGGAACAGATATCCATCTGATTTGGGATGGCACGAATCAAAATGGTGAAAATTTGTCTTCAGGGATTTACTGGTATGTTGTAAAAACTCACGATGGCAAAGACCTAATATACCAGAGAAAAACAGGTAAACTTGTATTAATACGATGAAAAATCCAGTGTCGAAAGGACAATTGGGTTTTATGCAAGTTGGAAAATACATGACAGGATTAATGTCGTAGATTACTTGATGCTTGATTCCGGACAAAAAAAATGGTATCAAACATCAAGTAATCATGTTTTCAAAAATATTTGTTTATAGAGCTATTTCAAACTGCGCAGTAAAATGTCTCAACAGCGGCGCCTGGTAAGTGAATTTATATCCCGGTAAATTTTTCCTATTCTGATAAACCTCTTCAATGACCTCCAGCACATAATCAAAATGACTTTGCGTGTAAACCCGCCTCGGAAATGCCAACCGAACCAACTCCAGATCAGGCGGCAAGTATTGCCCTGTTTCCGGGTCAGTTTTACCGAACATGATGCCGCCAATTTCACAGGAGCGAATCCCACCGATGCGGTACAACTCAACTGCTATCGCCTGTCCTGGGAACATTTCCACAGGGATATGGGGTGCAAAGGCTTTGGCATCAAGATAAATAGCGTGACCGCCGGTCGGTTTAAGATAGGGAACGCCCATTTTGTCCAGCCGTTCGCCCATGTATTCAACCGTTCTGATCCGGTAGTGGAGATAATCTTCGTCCAGAATTTCATCCAAACCCTGGGCGATAGCTTCAAGATCACGACCAGCCAGTCCGCCATAAGTGGGGAATCCTTCGGTCACGATCAATACGTTTCTTGCCTGTAACGCCAGATCATCATCATTCATGGCTAAAAATCCACCGATGTTCACCAGCGCGTCCTTTTTGGCGCTCATGGTGCAGCCGTCAGCATAGGAAAAAATTTCCCGGGCGATTTCCCGGCAGGATTTATTTTCGTATCCTGGTTCCCGCATTTTGATAAAATAAGAATTCTCGGCAAAACGGCAGGCATCAAGGAAAAAAGGAATCCCGTACTTTTTGCATATTTCGCTGGTTCCGCGAATATTTTCCATGGAAACCGGCTGACCGCCGCCGGAATTGTTAGTGATGGTCAGCATACAAATAGGGATGTTTTCCACGCCTTTTTCGTTGATGAAATTCTCCAATTTATCCAGATCAATATTCCCTTTGAAAGGATGAATCGCCTCTGGATTTTTTCCTTCCTCAATGACAAGGTCAGCGGCTGCGCCTTTATTATATTCAATATTTGCTCTTGTGGTATCGAAGTGTGTATTCGAGGGAATAAACTTACCTTCATTGGCTAAAATTTCAAACAATATTCGTTCAGCAGCGCGACCCTGATGTGTGGGGATGATGTGTTTGAATTTTGTGAGTTGAAAGACTTTGTCGTAAAAGCGGTGGAAGCTCCGCGCTCCAGCATAGGATTCATCGCCCTGCATAATACCTGCCCATTGTAAATCGCTCATGGCAGAAGTGCCGCTGTCTGTCAGGAGATCGATAATTATATCTTTCGCGTCTATCAGGAATAAATTATACCCGGCTTCTTTGATGATTTTTTCCCGTTGTTCGCGTGTGGTCATTTTTATTGATTCGACCATTTTGATTCTGAAAGGTTCAATGATGGTTTTCATAAATTACCTCGTTCTAATTGTTTACATTTTAGATTTTTCAAGCCTGTTTAAAGTGAAAAGCGCCCTTATATCTCTGAAAGAAATAAAAATTTTCAGGACATCTTTAACATTCCAATCTTCCAGCCGCTCAATTTTTTTTATCACAAAAAAAAGTGGAATTAAAACCAATAAAATGATCAGAAAAAATGTGCGGTAAACTGAAAGCGAGCTTATTTCAAACTGGTTGAGATATTTTAATAATCCCCCTCCTAAAATTGTTCCAGCTATTCCGGCAGTTCCACCGGAGATGATTAAGAAAAGTATATTCGCTCCTACTCTTTTTTGCTCCTGGACAACGGTTAAAAAATAGTGAGAAAGAGCGGTATTTGTGCCCGCGAGCGCCATACCATTTATAATAAAAATGACAACCGGAATATAAATAACAAATTCTGCGGGACTTACAATCCAAAGCGAGCAGCTAATTAAAAACATGAGGCTGTAAAGTATCAGCATTGGTCTTGGTCCAACTTTGTCAAGGATGAGGATATTTAATAATGAAGCGATAATTCCACCAAAAAGTTGAATCAAAGAAAAAAGCAGGGCGTTATGATCAGAAATATTGTATCCGTTTTTTAAGGCGACCAAAGAAAAAGGCATCACTAAAGCATTTGCAATGGTTACAGCCGTCCATGAAAATAATAATTTACGGCAGCGCGTGTTTTTCCATAAACTTGAAAAAGACTGGAAAATGGAGATGCGACTGGAAATTTTCGGATTAATGGATTCAGGTACAAAATAAACAATGACAGATCCAATAATTCCAAATACAACGCCAGTCATAATAATAAGCTGGAAAGTAAAAACGCTTTGGAAATATTTCAAAATATAAATCAAAATAAGCAAAGTAATAAAATAAAAAAACGTAAATTGCAGCCATAGTTTGGAGAGATAATTTCCCCGGTTGGTATTGTTTGTGATTTCTCCAATAAGCGGTGTGTTCCCGGTAAAACCAATGCTGCGGAACGCGAAGAAACCAAAAGTGAAGAAAATTAAAAAAGCTAAACCAAAAGATTGATTCGTTGATTTGATGACAAATGGAACAAGAATCAAAAACGCGGCGAAAAAATTTCTTACAATCCAGTTTAATCCATAAGCATGTGCCGCTCCAAATTTGCTGATCATTTGTTTGCCAATAAACATCAGCGGCATGGTAAGATATATAAAAGACGCCATTAATCCGACGATGAAATCATCAGCTCCAAGTCGTATCGCGTACAAAATCAAAATGGCGTCAGCAAGACAGCCATAAGAAATGGTATTGATTCTAATAAACCAGAGGAAACGGGCTCTGCCGGTTTTTTGCTGATCCGGGCTGATTTGATCTTTTTTTATGTTTGTTGACAAAATGGTTTGAGATTTTTGACAAGATTACAGGATAACTTGAATTAATAAGATAAATTATTTCACATTAATTATTGTTATTAGTATCAAGCGCTATCGCGTTTTCGGCTACTAAAGATACGTATTATTTATTTTAAATTCAAATGATTTGTTAGTGAAATCGAGATTTGATCACTAACTTTCTATTTTTCTTTTAGCCTGAATTATTCACAAACATTAATTAAAAGGTAACGATCACAGGGTATTAACAAATATTTTTTTTGACAGGTCGTAGATCCCGTTTCTTTTTTGACAGGATAACAGGATATTCTGGATTTACATGATTAAATTGAGTAACATAATTACAAAATTTAAATAACTTGCAAAATCAATCTACTTTAAATCCAGTTAATCTTGAGAATCCTGTGCACCCTGTCGCATCTGCCTTTGGCATGATTATCCTGTCCAATTTCATTTG
>NBLI01000021.1 GCA_002084535.1 Candidatus Zhuqueibacterota bacterium 4572_119 | reverse complement strand
TCAATTTGTTAACAGCTGTTTTTTTAGTGATTTTAATTTCAAATTGTTTTTCGCAAAACAAGAAACTAACTTATCAGCAAGTTTACCGCGGCGGTGAGCCGAATTTATATGGACAGACGGTCAGAGTAAGCGGTTGGTTGGATGATTCTCATTATCTTCAAATGAAAACTGAAACAGAAGGAGAAAAGAGAACTCAAAAGCTTTTAAAGGTTAATGCCGAAACCGGAGAAACAAAGGTTCATTTCGACTACAACGCTTATGATGAATATTTGAAAAAAGGCTTTTCATTGTCCAGACCGGCGGCGCGGAGCAGTGATTATAAAGTTTTTATTTTTAATGTAAAAAATGATCTTTACTGTTTTTCAACCAATACAAAAAAACTAAAACGATTGACCTCAAATTCATCCTCAGAAAAAAACCCCCGGCTTTCTCCTGACGCAAAAAAGGTAGCATTTACCCGCGATAATAATTTATTTGTGATTGATTTGGAATCCGGGCTTGAGCATCAATTGACAAATGATGGCTCGGATGTGGTTTACAATGGCTGGGCTTCGTGGGTTTATTACGAGGAAATTTTAGGAAGGGGGTCACGTTATCGCGCTTTTTGGTGGTCACCGTCCAGTGATAAAATTGCTTTTCTGCGTTTCGATGACAGCAAGGTGCCTGAGTTTCATCTATACAAAGCCGATGGTGTGCGTGGGGAGTTAGAAACCGCGCGCTATCCTAAACCGGGTGATCCCAATCCGCAGGTAAAATTGGGTATTGTACATCTGAATGAAAACAAGACTGTTTGGGTGAACGCACAGGGGAATTCCAAAGAATATCTTGCCGGTGTTTTCTGGACGCCGGATTCCAAACGGTTATTTTTTCAATGGATGAACCGGGGACAGGATAATATTAAAATTTATTCAGCAAACCCGGAAACCGGCAAAAAAACTGAAATTTATGATGAGAAACAGAATAGCTGGGTTGACTGGTTTACTGATATTCATTTTCTCAAAAATGAAGGAGGTTTCATATTACGTTCGGATAAGGATGGCTGGGCTCATCTTTATAATTATGATATGGCGGGACATTTACGTTCCCGAATTACAAAGGGAAATTGGCGGGTGAGTAGCGTTGAGTTGGTGGATGAAGAAAATAATAAAATATTTTTCAGACGTACTTTGGGCAATTCGTTGGAGACGCATCTTTATGTTGCCACTTTAAAAGGGAAAAAAATGAAACGGCTGACAAAACAGCAAGGCTCGCACCGCTGCAGTGTTTCTCCCGGGGGTACGTATTTTACGGATTCATTCAGCAATATTCAACAGCCCAATCGCATGGACCTCTACCGAACAAATGGCGAGTTAATTCGGAATATTTATGACAGAACCACACCATTATTGGGTGAATATAATTTAGGGACTGTCGAATTATTTACAATTCCTTCCGGCGATGGATTTGATTTGCCCGCTGTCTGGGTGCTGCCACCGGATTTTGATCAATCGAAAAAATATCCGGTGCTTTTCCAAAATCAGTAACAGACTGGCATCTTTATGATACACATTACACCGAGCGATATATGGACACACCGGAGGAAAATCCTGAAGGATATAAATTCGGCTCGGTGATGACTCATGCTGAAAAGCTCAAAGGT
The DNA here is from genome assembly GCA_002084535.1 of Candidatus Zhuqueibacterota bacterium 4572_119. Taxonomy (GTDB): domain Bacteria; phylum Zhuqueibacterota; class Zhuqueibacteria; order Thermofontimicrobiales; family Thermofontimicrobiaceae; genus NBLI01. Next base: position 25,076 of record NBLI01000021.1, on the reverse strand, counting down.
CAATTGTTGATCACGCATGGAACCATGGATGACAATGTTCACATGCAGAACATCATCCAGTTAATTGAAAAATTCCAGGAACTGGATAAGGATTTTGAACTGATGATTTATCCCAATTCCCGTCATGGCGTTGGCGGAAAGAAGCGGGCGCATGTCATTAGGGAAAGTGTTCAGTTTTGGTTTAAACATTTTTTAGGAAGAAAATTGAATCCTGAAATTGATTAAGGGTTTGCCTTAGCTTAATAGGTGGGGCAGTTTTAACAGTCAAGAAGTTATAGAATTACAAAGTTCCCACTTTTGTAATGACTAATTTTAGGAGGTTGCGAGATTGCACGGATCCGCTCCAGTGAATGTACGATTTTTTCTTGATCCATCTGTTTCTCACCCGGCGGTTATTTTTGAAATTGGGGGAAAGCGAATCCTGATTGATCCTGGTGTGGATTCCGATCCTAAAAAATCTTTACATTATATTTCGCAATACAACCCGGAGAACCTTGATGCTATTTTGATTACGCATTTTCACGGTGACCATTCAGCATTGGTTTTAAAGATTCTGGAATCGGGTCGATTCAAAGGAAAAATTGTATTTCATAACGCGACTGCCGCGATCATGCGGGTTTATTTCAACGGATTTGATCAATATTCGCGCCAATTCGTGACACTGAAATACGGAGAACATAAAAACCTGTTCGGCTCAGTCTGGATCACGCTTTTAAATGCGGGACATGTTTTGGGTTCATCCATTTTTTCTTTGATGTCGAAAGATAAACATGTTGTTGTGACTGGTGATCTGGGAGCGAAATCTTTACCTCTTGTACAAGAGCCTGACAAAGATTTTTTCCCCATTCCCATCGATTTATGTATCGCTGACGCTAAACAAATCGGCAAAGCAAAAGTGATCGATGGGAATGATTACCCGCTTGGGGATATCCTTTTTTTTAAAATAAAGGATTGTTTCATGTTTGACCAGGGGAGCATTTTAATTTATGCTCCTTTGGTTCAAATTCCGCCATTGCTTTATTGTCTGAATTATATTTTTGAAAATCCCAAATTTCAAGGAATCCAGGAAAAAATTGATGCTGTTTTTCTTGATCCCCAGCAAAAGTTATTGGAATTGATAGAAGTATTTGAAAATTTTACGCACTTGTTGGATACATCAGAAAAGGAGCATGTTCCGTTCGATAAGAGTCATTTCAATTTTGATAAACTAAAAAAACATCTTCCCGAGAATAAGACTTCACACCGAAAGTCGATAATTATTACCCCGAACCGTAACGTGTTCGGTAAGTATTTTAGACAGCTCAAGCAGTCCGAGGAAAATGATGTGCTTTTATTGAATAACAATATCCATTACGCGTTGAAGGACAGCAGCAAGCAAATCGATAAATTGTGTAATATCCAAATTAAACGGATACCGTTCTTGCACTATCATCCTGACCTGGAAGAGTTGGCTGGGTTTTGTAAACATATCAGGGAAAAAGTGGGCGTGAAAAAATTTGTTCTTTATCATTACAAGGATAGAAAGCGCATAAAAAAATTCCATAAAGGAATTAAGGAAAAAATCGGGGGGAAAGTTGACCTGGTTCATGAATTGAATAACGGAAAGATTTGTGTCTAATTCCTAATTGAAGCCCTGAAATAGTTTTAAATAAAAAAGCCGAAATACAGAAGACGAATAAAAATCAACCTCTAATTTAGTTGATACCACAGATATTTACGGCAATGAATTTAAATATCGTAACAGATAATATGATATGGCGTGAAATGGTCACAAAAGGCAATGAACATTGGAGAGCATATTTTGAATAAAATAAAAATTCTATCATGGAATGTAAATGGTATTCGCGCGGTTCACCGGAAAAATTTTATGGAATGGTTTAACGCGGAAAAACCGGATATTCTGTGCGTCCAGGAAACCAAAGCCCAGGACGACCAAATTCCTGAGGAAATAGCAAGCGCGCCAGGCTATGAACTTTATGTTTCTTCAGCGGAAAGAAAAGGTTACAGTGGTGTGGCAGTTTTGTCAAACAAAAAAGCAGTGCGTTTTAATAAAGGTTTTGGAATTGAAAAATTTGACAATGAAGGCAGAATACTTGAACTTGATTTTGGTGGTTTTTCTTTGCTCAACGTTTATTTTCCCAATGGTGTCAGCTCCAAAGAACGGCTGCAATATAAAATGGATTTTTATGATGCCTTTCTGAATTACGCGAATCAATTAAGGACTCACGGTAAAAAACTAATCATTTGCGGAGATGTGAATACAGCTCATAAAGAAATTGATTTGGCGCGACCCAAAGACAATACTAAACGGTCTGGATTTTTGCCTGAAGAAAGAGCGTGGATTGACAGGCTTGTCTCAAACGGATATATTGATACTTTTCGTGAGTTCGTTAAAGAAGGCGGACACTATTCATGGTGGGATATGCGAACGCGCGCTCGCGATCGGGATATTGGCTGGCGCATTGATTATTTTTTTGTGAGTGAGGATTTGAAAAATTATGTGAAGTCGGCTTTCATTCTAAAAGATGTGATGGGTTCTGATCACTGTCCGGTGGGGATTGAAGTTGCTGCTGAATTGTTTGATTAGGATTGAACTAAAAATATATGCCAGGCACTTGCTGCTATCAGAAGTGCCTGACAGGTTGTCCAAAGTTTGGAAAGTTTAATGCATAAAATAAAAAAACTTCATACAATCAAGAAAATTTTCAGACTGAATTGAAACCGTAAAATCATTAACACGTTCCGCGCCGGGATACCATGAAGCACGGTTTGCCAACCTTGTTTTTTTGAAAGAAATTTCCAATGAATATGGAGTTTCCCATTTTAGCGGAGAAAATTCATCCAGCCTGTCCAGCGCGTTTTCCACACCCTGTTTGATCATCAGTTTTGACTTGTTCGGGTGCAGATTTAAATTGGCTTCACCCAAACCCTGCTTTACAGCCACGGTTTCGATCCCGGGAATTATTTCTTTTGCCTGATCACAAATCAAGTTGTCTCCTGAAATAAAAATAACCGGCACGTCAACATGTCCGGCGATGAGAGAGTTCCAGCCCATTTCAGAAAGTGAAATACCATTCATATTGACGTTCAGAATATCACCTCTCATTGTGTGAGCCAGGGTACCTGCGGCGGTCATTGCTTTGGCATGATACCCGATAAAAATCGCGGCGTCGAAGCTGTTATCGATTCCTTCCATCATGCTGTAGGGGCTGCTTGCCCAGGCGCGGAGCAGTTTCGCGTTTTCATTTAACAAATCCGGGATAATATTTCTCGCGAAACCATGCGCGTCTCTCACGACAATTTCCACCGCGCCTTTTTCCAGCGCGCCTTCGATGGCTGCGTTTACTTCTTCGGTCATAATTTTTCTGAAGTATTGATAATCCGGACTTTTTCCCTCGGTTTCACCCCAGTCAATAACACCGGTTATCCCTTCCATATCAACGGAAATGTAAATTTTTCTTTTTGACATAAATAATCCTTTTTTTATTTATATGAATTCGGTCTAATCTGAAAGTGAAATAATTTTTCAGCTTGTTAAAAATTTTATAGAACACAGACTTGAAGGATTGAACGGAATTAGACGGATTAATAAGTTTAAAAAAATATTTTCTTAAAATTTTCATCCATGGCAATGGGTCTGCCCTGTTCATTTATAAAAACTCCGACAAGTGTGGCAGAGAATATTTTCTTTCCGGTTTGTTTATTGAAAATTTCCTGACTAAAAGTTATACTTGTTCTGCTGAACTTGATACCTTCCAGAGTTATTTCCAGTTCATCACCCAGGAAAGCGGGGGCGATATATTTGGCAGTTATTTCAGCGATGACGATGTATTTCCCCTGTTTGTGGAACTCATCGAATGGAAGACCAAATTTTTCCAATACAGCGACCCGGCAATATTCACAATAATTGAAATATACCGCGTAATTAACGTGTCCTTGTGAGTCAAGCTCATAAGACCTGACTTTGATGATTTCAGCGTACTTTTTCATCTGGATTTCCTGTTTATGTGAAGTTGATATTTAAAACAATTGCCATGTTAAATTTCCTTATTCAGATATTCCAATCCAAGAGTCTTTAATTTGTCTTTTTTAATTTCACCCTCTTTGATTTCATCAATGTATCGTTCAAATTCCACGGGTAACGAGCCCAAATTTATTGAATTGGATTCTGATTTGCCTGTTGTGGTGATTCGCGTTATTGTTTTATTCAGGTAAAAAACCTGACTAAAAATATTATCTATTTCCCGGTTTTCCAATTTGATTAAAGTATCGTGTTGAACATTTTCCAGGTGAACGGAAACAAGGGCATCCTGCATTTCCAAAGTAGAAAGTTTTTCAAGCTCCCGGTAAATTTCCGCGGAGCTCAGGGAAGAGCAGTCGATGGGTTTGGTTTTGATCATGGACCGGGAAGGGGTATCCTTGTATTCGATTTTGTTCTTCTCCAGATCAACAAACATGAATCCGGTGGGGTTGCCTGCTTCATTAAAACTGGTTCGCTCTGTTGATCCCGAATAAATGATATGCGGCTTTATTTCGATGTGTTTGTGATAATGACCCAGAGCGATATAATTAAATTTGAATCCCATGACTAATTCAGGATCCTGAATATGCTGCTCATTAAATTCACCCATTGAGAATGATTTTTCACCTGCCCACGAGCCGTGCGTTGTCAATATGTTAAAAGTTGACTTGGTATCCGGCTTAATCTGCTTAAAGGCTGCTTCCAGTTCTTCGGTCAGCGAGCAATGGGGAATACAATGTATCACGCTATTTTTAATTTTGAATTTTTCATAAGCGCTTTGGTAGGCAGCAAATACATTGGGCAAAAGTTTTATCGATTCAAAAATAGAACCTGTGGAGCGGATTTTTGGCGTCGAGTGGTTCCCGGAAATAATAATAAAGGGAATGCCGGAATCGCTTATTTGTTGAATGCCTTCAAATGCTATCGCGATAGCACGGTTGGTGGGACGGGATGTGTGAAATAAGTCGCCCGCGTGAATGACAAAGTCTGGCTTGATGATTAAAACCTGTTCTATGATATGCTGCCAGGCATTGTAAAAATCCTGTTCCCTTTGGTTGATTCCGGTTTCAGAATCTATCCGGTGGTAATCAGAAAATCCCAAATGAGTGTCTGAAAAGTGGATGAATTTCATTTTTCCCCTTGTCTGTTTACGAAATTATAAAAAAGATCAGGTTCTACTTTCGCGGATGTTTATTTTTAAATGTGAATTTAAGAAAAATATTTGAGGGATACAATAGAAAAAATATGGTTATTACGATAATTTTCAAAATTGTGTGGCTGGCGTACTGCTTTGAGCGTTTTTTTTTATTGCACTTTTGAAAGCGATATATATGTCTTTTTATTCAAAAAAATGCGCCAATTTTCGCTTGACTGTTAACATAAAAAACAGTATATTAACGAATTCAATTGAAACCATTGAACGGTAAGGATATGCTTGATTCCAATAAAATAGAAGTTCATAAAATCGCTTTAGCCTTCACTTCAAACGCTGATAATGAAGTGCATCTGTTCGACCGGGAAATTGGAAGGCAGGTGAGGCATGAGATTGAAGAGCAAGTGCAAGCCAGGGAAAAAGAAACCGTTCATTTTGTCAGTTTTTCAAATATTTGTTCAATTGATTATTCTTGCGCTGACGAACTGGTGGGCAAACTGTTGAGCCGTCTTTTAGCAAATGAGTATGGTCAGAATTATTTTGTTCTGGAAAATTTAAACAGCAATCACCATGAAAATATTCAGGTGGTATTGGATCACAGAAAATTCGGCTGTTTGGAAAGAATCGAAGATAAAAGTTGGAATTTTTTGGGGCATCGCACGAATTCATTGTTGGAGACATTAAATGTAATAATGGAAAAAGGCGCCATAACTGCCCGCGAATTGATGGCAGAGTTTCAATTGGAATTAACAACAAGCAGCACCCGATTGTCGCATTTGTTCAAAGCCCACCTGGTCAGCCGGGACCAGGTGAAAGTTGATGGCGGCGGTATGGAATATTTGTATAAAAAACTGTTTTAATGAGCGGCATGTTTTATAATCACAAAGTCTAAACAACCTTATTTAAAATAAATAACAACAATAGCAATGGAGACAAAGTATGGCAAAGTACAAAATTGCATGGTTACCTGGGGATGGTGTTGGCAATGATGTAATGGAAGCCGCCAGGTTAGTTCTTGACGCGTTTAAATTTGACGCGGAATATATTCACGGTGATATTGGATGGGAATTTAAAACAACAGATTGCGCTTTGTTTGGCGCGATTACCTCCAAGCCCAAAGAAGAAGCTGTCAAAGAATTGAACCCGGAATTACAGGGAAAAGGTTTTTCTTACGCCAGTCCAATCGTTCGATTGCGCCAGGAATTTAATTTAAGAACAAATTTGAGACCCTGCAAAGCATACCCCGGAAATCCCTTGAATTACCGGGAGGGTATTGATATAACTGTTTTTAGGGAAAATACTGAAGATTTATACGCGGGAGTGGAGTTTCACCCAATTCCCAAAGAGGTGATGGATGTATTAAACGCGAACCATCCCAAGATGAAAAGGTTCGCAGATAATCCGCTCGATGATGTGGCTATTTCATTAAGAATTATTACCCGTAAAGCGGCGCGGAATATCATTCGGGATGCTTTTGAATACGCGAAAAAACATGGCAAGAAAAATGTAACTATCGTTGAAAAACCAAATGTGGTTCGTGAGACAAGTGGTTTGATGGTACGCGAAGCGAGAAAAATAGCCAAGGATTATCCCAATATCGAATTATGGGAAACCAACATTGACGCCCAGTGCATGTGGCTTGTTAAAAATCCGGAAGATTACGATGTTTTGGTTACTTCAAATATGTACGGTGATATTGTTTCCGATTTGAGCGCTCAACTTGTGGGTGGATTGGGATTTGCCTGCAGCGGCAATATTGGCGACAATTATGCTGTGTTTGAGCCGACACATGGGTCAGCACCGAAATACGACGGTCAATACAAGGTTAATCCTATTGCGATGTTGTTGTCCGTTGCAATTTTCAATTGACTATTAATCATTAACCATTAGAAAGGTTTCCATGTCCCCCATCACCTTTGATTCTCCCACCGCCGACGATATACGCACTGCCCTGAAATTTGGACAGAGTGAGCGCGTCGCCATTGTTTTCGAGCGATAAATGTTAATGTGACAAAATAGAATTAGTACCTCAATAATAAAATTCATGCCAAATTTGGCAAAATATTATTTTCTAAATAATTGATTGTTGAGGAGAAGGTAAAGGTAGAGGCAAAGAAAAAATAAAAACTTTGCTGAATTAAATTCTGTGATAATCGCTGGATCAATTTTGTTTTCTGTTTTTGAGTACCTTTTCCTCAACCTCTACCTTTTGTGATTTTAAAATAATACTATTTTTTAAAGTTTTATCGATTAATAAATATCTATTCTGGTTTATCCAGGTTAGGATTAGCATAAAAATCTGAAACAGTTCAGCAAAAGTTGTTGGTTCGAAAAAGTATTTTAAAGGCAGTATTTTGAAAAAGATAAAATTAGCATTAGGGATTCATAATCACCAGCCGGTAGGTAATTTTGATTTTGTATTTGAAGACGCGTACCAAAAGTCCTATTTGCCATTTTTAGAAATTTTGGAGCGGCATCCCAAAATTAAATTGGCTCAGCATTTTACCGGCGCACTGTTTGAATGGCTGCTAAATAGAGACCCGGATTTCGGAAAGCGGCTGCGCAAAATGGTTGCTTCCGGTCAGATTGAAATGATGAGCGGCGGCTACTATGAACCTATTTTAGTAAATATCCCTGATGAAGACAAGTTAGGTCAAATAGAAAAATTAAATAAGTTTGTCCGCGAAAATACAGGTTATGATCCAAAAGGTTTGTGGCTTGCCGAGAGAATCTGGGAACCTCAATTACCTAAACCGCTAAAAAATAGCGGCGCGAAATATGTGGTGATTGATGACTCGCATTTCAAGGCTGCCGGACTTCAGGAGCAAGATCTTTATGGCTATTATCTCACTGAAGAAACCGGGCATGTGATCAATATTTTTCCAATCAGCGAAAAGCTTCGCTACACAATCCCCTTTGAGGAACCTGAGGTAACGATTGAATACCTGCGCTCCATTAGTTCTGAAGAAGAAGACAGATTGGTTGTTTTTGCCGATGATGGAGAAAAATTTGGGATCTGGCCCAATACTTATAAACATTGTTATGAAGATGGATGGCTGGAACGATTTTTTTCTACCCTGGAACAAAACCTTGATTGGATTGAAATTGTTCATTTTTCCGAAGCTCTGGATAAACTGCTGCCCAAAGGCAGGGTTTATCTGCCAACTGCCTCTTACCGGGAAATGATGGAATGGGCATTGCCTTCTGACACGATTCTTCGTTACGAAAATTTTGAACACCGGCTAAAAGACCTTAAACTATTTGATAATTATAAAGTGTTCGTTCGAGGCGGATTTTGGAGGAATTTTTTGGCGAAATATGAGGAATCGAACAATTTGCACAAAAAATCTCTCCGCGTCAGCAGGAAAGTCCGCGCGCTGAAAAATAACAAAAAATTTGATCAACAATTGGTTGATGAAGCGCAAGATTATTTATGGGCGGGACAGACGAATTGTCCGTATTGGCATGGTATATTTGGCGGTCTTTATTTAAATAATTTACGCAACGCTGTTTACAAAAATATGATACAGGCTGAGTCCTTGATTGACAATATTTCGAAACCGAAAACAGTTTACGAAAAGGGATGGATTGACATCGAAATAGCCGATTTTGACGCGGACGGAATCGATGAAGTAATCGCGGAAACGAAGTTTTACAATTTTTATTTTTCTCCACATTCTGGCGCGAAACTTTTTGAAATGGATTATAAACCAAAGGCGGTCAATTTATTAGATACAATGACCAGGCGAAAAGAAGCGTATCACGACCGGCTTATAAAATTGAAAGACCGGAATTCATCGCAAGAGGACACAGAAACAAAAAGTATTCATGATATTGTGAGTATGAAAGAACCTGGTCTGGAGAATAAGCTGAAATATGATTGGTATCGCCGAAGTTCTCTGATCGATCATTTCCTGGCACCCGAAACAGAACTGAATGATTTTGCCAATTGTGAATACAAAGAGCTGGGTGATTTTGTAAATTCACATTATCAGACTGAAATAAAGGAAAATAAAAACAAATCGTCCATTGTTTTTTCCAGGAAAGGCAAAACTAACTGGAACGACAAAAGCGCGGAAATTCTTTTAACAAAAAAAATTCAGATTTTCAAATCAAAGCCTGATGTTGAAATATATTATGAAATCAGGAATTTAGAAAACAGGCCAGTAGAATTCTGGTTTGGGATAGAATTCAATTTCGCGCTGCTGGCTGGAAACGCGCCTGATCGCTATTATTATTTTGACCGGGAAATAGAAGGTGACAAAAATTTGGCAAGCTCCGGGGAAATTAAAGATGTCAAAACGATGGGGCTAAAAGATGAGTGGATGAAAATTGATGTTCGCCTCTCGTTTGAAAATGCAACAACCGTCTGGAGATTTCCTATTGAAACGATTTCCCAGTCTGAAGGCGGCTTTGAACGCGTTTATCAAAGTTCAGTGGTTTTCCCAAACTGGAAAATCAAACTAAACAAAGAAGAAATTTGGGAAACAGTCATTAAACAGAAAATTATTGATTTATAAACCATGGGTAAAAAAATGCGCAATTTAAAAAAGTCAATTCTGGTCGTTTCATTGATTATTATAATCGGTGTGATTTTATTTGCAAATGTATATCAACGACATCAATTATACTCCGCGGACAATACCTATAAACAAATTACACGGTTTATGGACGTGCTAAAAATTATTCGTTCATACTATGTTGAACAGGTTGATACTGAAAAACTGATTACCGGCGCAATTCAGGGAATGTTGGAAGAATTAGATCCGCATTCGATTTACATCGAGCCAAAAAAATTAAAAGAAATTACGGAGCAATTCCAGGGGAGCTACGAGGGGATCGGTATTGAATTTATTATTCAGAATAAAGTGATTACAGTGGTTTCCGCGATTGCCGGGACTCCGTCAGAAGCCTTGGGTTTGCGTCCAGGAGACCAGATTATAAAAATAGAAGGTAAGAGTGCCTATGGCATTACCGAAACCGAAGTTCAAAATAATCTGAAGGGTCCGAAAGGAACAAAGGTAAATGTGACGATAAGGCGCCCCGGGATGGCAAAACCATTTGACATTACGATCACGCGAGACAGAATTCCGATTTACAGCGTAATGGCTCATTTTATGATTCAGAAAGATGTCGGATATATTTATGTAGGACGTTTTGCTCAAACTACAGTTGATGAGTTTGACCGGGCATACCGGAATTTAGAGAACAAGGGAATGAAATCGCTAATGCTGGATTTGCGGGGGAACACCGGCGGTTACCTGGATCAAGCTTTTAAATTAGCAGACCGGTTTATTGATGGGCGCAAGAAAATAGTTTTTACAAAGGGAAGAATCCCGGAGTCCAATACGGAATTTTATTCAACAGAAGCGACGACCATACGGAAAATTCCGCTTTTGATTTTAATTGACAAAGGTTCTGCCAGCGCTTCTGAAATCGTTTCAGGGGCTGTTCAGGATTGGGACCGGGGTTTGATCGTTGGTGAAACCAGCTTCGGAAAAGGACTTGTGCAAACTCAAATTTCTTTAAAAGACGGATCAGCCCTGCGAATCACAACTGCGCGTTACTATACACCAAGCGGCAGGTTGATTCAGCGTTCTTATGAAGATGGACTTTATGAATATTATACTGAAGGCTATGATGAAAGTGTAAATAGCGAAACAAAAAAAGATAATGGCAAAAGACCGGTTTAAAACCATTTTGCTTGATTTTAAAAAGTTTATTGAATCAAAAGATCTCTTGTTTAAGGAACAGGATTTTAAAGATGATCTTGTTTATATAAAATTAATGATAAAAGCTGAAATTGCCAGAAATTTGTGGGGTTCGCCTGAATATTATCAGATTCGTATTTCGGGTGATTCACAGGTAAAACAGGCATTAAATTATATTGAAAGAGCCTCAAGATTAACTGGATTTAAAGTAGATTGATTTTGCAAGTTATTCAAATTTTGTAATTATGTTACTCAATTTAATCCTGTAAATCCAGAATATCCTGTTATCCTGTAAAAAAAAATATTCGTTAATACCCTGTGATCGGTTACTTTGGAATAGCAATAACATGCATTAATAACAAATGGTTAGTTAAGAGCACCCGGAACAACCATTAGCGCAGACGGTGAAAAGATAGCGTTTAAAAAAAGTATTGACTTTTAAAAAAAAAATAAGTATAATGTCCTTTAAGTAACTATTTCACATTAAAAAACAATTAATTAAAACTAACAAATTTGGGAGGTATTTTAAGGATGATTGATTTATATCTCAAAGGTGGATTAATGATGTGGCCGATTCTCGGCTCTTTGATTTTGGGACTCGTAATCATTTTTGAAAGACTTTGGACATTAACCAGAGCTTCGGTTGATACTCGAAAATTTATGGGTAAAATCCAAACCGCTTTAAAAGAAGGTGGCGTTGAAGCCGCAAAAGAAGTCTGCGAAAACACACGTGGACCTGTTGCCTCAATTTTTCATGCCGGATTATCAAGGTTTGAAAATGGTGTTGACCATGTCGAAAAAGCCATTGTTAGCGCCGGTACAATTGAAATGGCTTTCCTTGAAAGAGGGTTGGTCTGGTTGGCAACTGTTGTAACAATCGCGCCGATGTTGGGATTCACCGGAACAGTATGGGGCATGGTTCAGGCTTTTGAAGATATTGCAAAAGCAAATGATATTTCCCCGACTATTGTAGCAACCGGTATTTCAATTGCCTTGTTAACAACACTGTTCGGTTTAATTGTGGCTATTATTGTTCAGGTTTTCCATAATTTCTTTGTTTCAAGAATCGACAAATTGATCATTGACATGGAAGAAAGCTCTGTGGAATTGGTTGATAGCTTAATCGCCATAGATAAAGCTAAATAAGATTCTTATAAATATTTTTTATTCTTTAAGGAGAACCTAAAAAATGATGGTAGATAAGAAAAAGAAGAGAGAATCAGAAATCCCAACTTCATCATTAGCAGATATTGCCTTCCTGATGTTAATCTTTTTTTTGGTAACAACGACTATTGATGTTGATAAAGGCATTGGTTTGGTTCTTCCGCCAAAGGGTGAGACAAAAGAGGTTAGCAAAAAGAATATCACTAACCTTTTGGTTAACGCCGATGGTAAAGTCATGATTGATGAACAAATAGTAGATATTCCGGTTATTAAAGGTCTTGTCCAGCGAAAGATAGCGGAAAATCCAAAGATTATTTTTTCCGTAAAAACTGATGCGTCAACAAAATATCGTTATTATGTTCAGGTTTTAGACCAACTTAAACAAGCGAAGGCGACGCGTATTTCGATTGCCGAACCGGAACAGTAGAATATAAATTATTGAAATTTAATTGAAGGAAATAGGGAGAAAAAACCTTGAAATTTAGTAAAAAAAGTAGAGCGGAAGCTGGTATCCCTACAGCTTCAATGCCAGATATCATTTTTATGCTCCTCATATTCTTTATGGTTTCTACTGTTTTCAAAGAATTTAGAGGGATTCCTATTCGATTGCCCGCAGCTCGACAAATTGAAAAATTGCCGGGTAAACGAAATGTTGCCTATATTTGGGCTGATGATAAGGATCGTGTTTCGATAGATGATAAATTCGTTGAAATACAGGAAATTTCCCGGCTCATGTATGATAAATGTAATGACGATATTGCTCCTCTAAGAATAGTTTCTATGAAAATTGATGAGCGAGCAAATATGGGACATATTTCGAAAATCCATGAGGAGTTAAGAGAAGCTGGCGGGGCTGCCTTAAACGTTAATTATTCAACAAAAACAGCAAGTAAGTGAGGTGAATAATCATGGCTCTTAAAAAAAATCCAAATGTTGATTTGAGGTTAAAGTATAAGAAGGTCATTGAATTCAGCCTTGCACTTTCTCTGTTACTTTGTATCCTCATGTTTCAGGCGTTTAAAAAATTTGATCACGGCAAAACAATACAAGATGTTGAGATTTTAAAATTTGAAGCAGAAGACGTTCCGAAAACACAGCAGGAAAAGTTACCACCACCACCAGCGCGTCCCGCGATTCCCATCGAAAGTGAGAGCGAGGATATTCCCGATGATGTGACAATCGAGGAAACCGATATCGATTTTGATGAAGTTCCACCACCACCTCCTCCACCACCAGATGATGAGGATGAAATCATTTTTGTTCCTTTTGATGATCCTCCATCTCCAATAGGCGGATTCGCGGCAATTCAGAAAAAGCTTCAATATCCAGAAATTGCCCGAAAAGCCGGGATCGAAGGTACGGTTATCATTTATGCCCAAATTAGTAGCCAGGGTACCGTGAAAAGAACCAAAGTAGTTAAGCCGTTGGGAAACAGTGGTTGTAACGAAGCAGCAATTAAAGCGATCAAAGCTGTTAAATGGAAACCTGCTAAACAGCGGGATAAACCGGTAACAGTCTGGGTCAGTGTCCCTGTGAAGTTCAGATTAAAATAAAAAATTGACATCCGAATTGAATATTACGAACTTGAAAAGCGGTATAGAAGATTATACCGCTTTTCTTTTTTGAGCCCATGAAAAAGCTGATAATATTAAAAGCATTAGTCCTTTCCGTGGCCGGATTAGTTATATTTAGATGTTTTAATCCATTCGCGCCCAAGTTGGAGGATGCTGGAAATCAAAACCTGATAATCACTGAACAGAAAACACCTGAAGAAGTGCTGCAAAATTTTAAATATGCTTATGTTTTCAAGGATTCTGTTTTATACAGCGATTTATTAGATAGCTCGTTTGTGTTTATTTATTTCGATCCGAACGAAGGATCATCGGGCAGGTTTGTCAGCTGGGATTTACTCCTTTTTCTTGCAGAGAATCCCTCCTCTTTTTTAGGTGCTGCTGTTCCAATTTTTTCAAAATATTCACAAAACATCAATTTACTTTGGAGAACTGGAACGGGAAAACAGTTGTTACGCTGCCGGACGGAATCGCATCAAATTTCAACCGCCTGACAAACGATAATAATTCACGCTGTAATTGCGGATGATTAATTGATGAGTCGATAATTTTAGCGTTCGTAACAAAGCCATTTGCCGCGATGGTAAATTCAATAGATATTTTCCCGCGTAAATTTGGATTCCTTTTTAGGTATTTTTCATACAAATATTCAATCCGTCCGCGTCGTGACAAAACCACATTCATTATAGATTGCTCCGAGCGATATCCCAACGCCTCTGTGCTACCGGTTACTTTTTGTGGTTTGATGAGATCTACTTTAGCTCGTTTTTTCAAAGCGACCTGCGGGACGTCTTCTTCCATATCTGTGAGCCAATCATCGATCCCCCCGGAACCACCAGTACCGATTAATTGATCCAGAGGGTCAGTTTTATCTTTATTTCCGTTTTTTCCAACTTTTAGATTTGACCCGCCACCGAGAATACTTTCCAAATCAGCCACAAGCCCTTTATCGACCAAAGCGTCCACAATGGAACTCGATTTCTCATTTGTACCTGTTCCGCCGATCAAACCCAGCAATCCTGATGACGCGGCAGGATTACCCCGTCTTGAACCACGTCGTGTTCTGTTGTTACTGCTTTTATTACCAGAGGATTTATTTTTATCTTTTGTTGTTTTTTCTGTTGTTTCTCCAGTTTCCATGTTTGAACTGGTAGATGATGACTCTTCAGCCAGCAATTCTTCAGGTGGTTTAGCAATAAATTTAGCCAGCCGTTCAGGCATTTTTTCAAGGTCGATTTCTTTTTTTATATTAACTTTATAATCTTTGAACGAGTAAATCAACAGGGCATTTGCTGAAAAGAGTAATAAAAAAATTAATTTAAACAGGATGTCAGAGCCGAGATTTTTAAAGGTTGCTCTTGTCCAGGAATATACCGGCGTTTTAACAACCACAGGTATTTTTCTTTCAATATACTGAAATGAAAAATCAATCCGCGTGTCGCCGACAGTAACAAAACCCTGTTTATTTTGTGAAAGTTTTATTAAATAACTATCACCCTGCTGCGGCAGGATGTCATGTTTAACCAGCTCTCCAATTTGTAATGTAGAGCTGTCAAGTTTAATTTCCCCGTTGATAAACGGTTTGACGTTTATTAAATAATTCCCATTTTTTTGATAAAACAAGGTGTGTCTTTTCGGATATTCAGTTCCGTAAAGAATGAGATCATTGTTCCCGTTTTGACCAACAGAAAAATGCCCGCCTTTTGGTACGACAAAAGTTTTTTTCTGTTTTGAACGAGAAATATTTAAAACAAGGGGTTTATATCTATCAGTCATGTAAGTCAAAGTTGTTTATTTCAAGTTTTAGTTTGTTGTGATTTAAAATTAATCCGGTTTTGAAACGGCTAACATAATATCATTATAGCCGACTCTTCCGCAGGTGAACATTATTTTTTTTATGACTAAATACGGAAGTTCTTTATCCGCCTGGATAGAAATTTTGCCTGTAAAAATTATGTCCGAATGCAGTTCGCTGACTTTTTCACTCAACCTTCGTTTTTGCTTTAATTCATTTTCCAAAGCCTTAATGAGATTATCCTTTGTTCTCATAATTCTATCAACTGTGCCAATTTTATGCCCGTCAAGCAAAATATCATTTTGTGTGATGGCTATAATTGATGTGGTTTGCGGCGCTTTTTGAGCCGTTGATTGAGGAAGCTGCAAATCGGGTGAAACCGACATTATTTGTCCTTCCGCGGAATAACTTTTTAATAAAAACACCAATAATATTGTAAACATATCAATCATCGAAGTCAGCTTTAACGCGAAATGTGTTTCCCGTTTCTTTCGAGAGGCGCTAACCACATGAAAGGTGTAATCTTTACCGTTGTTCATATTCATAATTAGTACTCATTAAATAAAATTTAACACGAAAAATTATCCAGATAACGATACATTTGGAAAGCCGCTCTCACGGCAGCGATCCATAACTTGTATAATAATATTATATTTTACTCTTGCATCGGGTGAAATGATAATATCTTCAGCGTGGGGATATTTGACTTTGATCTGGTTTAATTGCTCAACAATTCTCGGATAATTGTATTGATTCCCAACTTTGTTCACCGGTACGAATTTGAACCCGGGGCTTTTTAACTGAAAACCGTTTTCTTTAACAACCAGAATAACAAGTATGAGTTTTTTCGGATCCTGCTGAATTTGTTTGGTTCGGTTTTTTCCCAACGAAGGTAGAGAAAGTTCGACCACAGCCAATCTCACAAATGCTGCTGTCAGCAGAAGAAAAGGTATAAGCAGCAAAAAAATGTTCATTACAGGTATAATGTTAACATCTGTATCTTTGACCTGTCTTTCTCTGCCCATTGACTTTTTTAAATTCATACTATTTGCCTTTTCCGGATTTTACAGAAATTAATTTGCTGTATATTCGTGCTACATTTTGGTTGATCTCATCGATTAACTCATTAGTTTTTTCCTGAATGATGGAATATCCAATCATGCACGGAATCGCGGAAATCAAACCAAAAGCGGTTGTGTTCATTGCCTGCGAAATACCACCGGATAAAAGAGAAGCCTTCATTGAGGCGTCGGCAGTAGCAACAGCTTCAAATGAGGCAATTAATCCGAAAATTGTCCCCAGTAAACCCAGTAAGGTTGAAATATTAGCAATGGTTGATAAATATTGGGTTCGTTTTTCCAGCTTGGGAATTTCAGCCAGCGCTGCCAACTCAAAAGCGTTTTGAACATCTGATGCGCTTTTTCCAGCTTCTTCCAAACCGGCACGAGTAACCCTTGGTAATGCCGCTTTTGATATACTGCAAAACTCGATGGCGCTTTTAATGTTATTGTGCTGAACATACTCTAAAACGCGATTAACAAATGCGGTTGTATCAATTCGGTTCCGACCCAAAATATAAATGGAACGTTCAATTATGATTGCAAAACCAGTGATTAAAACCAGTAAAATCACATACATGAACGGTCCCCCAGATCTGAATGCATTTACAATAAAATCCAACTTGAAAACCTCCTGTTAAAATAAATGTTATTTAAAAATGAAATCTATATTGTTAAGGCGACTTAAGAATTTAATCACCATTGTATAAATTCTTTATTTTTTGCGTCCCGTTTCCTGACATGTTTCAGGCTGCTTTTTTCCACATTCCGAAAAATGAGATCAAAAAACTGCCTGTCTATCTTTAATCCGTCCACCTTTGGATCTGCTCCGGCAAAGATAAAGACTGCTTGTGGTTTGGCAATCTGACCGTAAAATTCAACCTGTTTGATAAACAATTTTACCGCGTCTCTGGAAATTTTGTTTTGATTGTTTTTGCCTGGCTTTTGATCTTGCTGTTGGGGTGATTCCGGATTTGCAAGAATCGAGCCAGCTTCAGAAGAATCATTGTTTTTAGCCGACGCCAGATTGCAAAATAAAATAAAAATCAATACTATTGTCAAAATAGCCGCATACGGTCTTTTAGTCTTCATTGTTAATTTCCCTAATTTGATTCGTTTTTACAATTCTACTCTGACCGGATTGCTGAGAGATGGTTGTTTTTCCTCCTAATCCTAATTCCAGAGTTAGTTGGTCGATCCGATTCTGGCTGTTTTCAATCCATTCATTCTCGATATTACTTTGTTTGGCTTTTGCCACGTTTGCTTTATAGACGTCCAACGCTTTTTGTTTTGCTGAAACAACTTGTTTGTTAATTGCCGCCAGGTAGGTTTGTTTTTCTTCTTCAGAATATTGATCTGGTACAGGAGATTTTTGAATCGATGCTGCCAGATCCTCAAATGTCATTCCCGTCTTAAATAAGGAAGCTGTGGTCCACTCTGCAACCTGGTATTTCCCTGCTTCCACGTAGCCTTTTAAAACTGTTTGCAAAAGGGTTGTTTTTCTTTTCATTGACACGTTTAACGGCGGAACAATTTTTACTTTTTGATATTTTTCAAAATTGATTTCCGCGATAAGAAATTGAGCTTTCGCGGGCAAATATTCATCAACAGCAACACCGCGGCGTCGGTAATCCTTGAATTGCTGTATTGTGGTCTGGAGTTCCCGGGTAGCGGTTTCTTTGTTTTTTTGATTGTACGAAATTTCCCCGATTTTGAATAAAGCATCGATGTGATCATCAGCATCGATGTGGGCGAATTTTGATAAATATTCTCTATATGTTTGTTTGCATTTGAACCATAATTCCATTTGTTCAAAACACCCTGCCGCGCTTAAAAGGGCACGAGGCGCAAATTTTGAACGGGGGCATTGTTTAACTAAATTGAGGTACGAATTTGAAGCCCTGATCCAGTTTTGTGAACTTTCATAAAGCAGTCCGGTTTTCATCAAAAGCTCATCTTTGAATATCACATTTGGCTGTTCTTCAAGCATTCTTTCGAAAGCTTTGATCGCTTTTTCATTGTCTCCAGCTTCTTCAAATTGATTAGCCGCCTGGAAAATCGCGGCTTTCGCGATATCCTGATCCTCGGAGCTAAACGCAAGGCGCAAAAAGTTGACAGCAGCCTTTGTTGGTTTGCCTTGTTCCTTGAGCTTCTCGGCCACTTTGAATTTGGCGGAAGCAACCATTTTCTTTGCCCGTTTTACATGCTGTGCTGAATCAGGAAAAGCTTCCGCAAGGTTGTTGAACCATTTTTCAGATTCCGCGTAATTTCCCATCTTGAGATAACTTTGAGCAATCATATTAATTGACTGCCCGTAAAATGGAGAACTCCTGTATTCCGGTTTTATGATAAGCTTGTAAATTCTTGCCGCTAATCCCCATTCACGTAGTTCATAAAGGGTTTCGGCATATTTCATCAATACTTCGAGCAGATTCTCACTGTCAGGAATTTGCCGAACGAAATCGTTGCACGCTTTGATTAAACTAAACTGCGTCTCACAGGAGACTTTAATTGGGGTAACGGTTTCGCCACCTCCAACAAAATCTTCAATATATAATATCGTGGAGTCCTTTTTAGACTTACTTCTTAACAACTCGTAATAAGCCAGTATCCTGTTATAGGCGGCGTCTTCTTTGAATTCATTTTCCCCATAAAAAGTCATTACCTTATAATACTCATCAGCCGCTTTTTCGAACTGGTTGATTGAATAATAGCATTCAGCTAAATAGTAATTTACTTTTGAGGCTTTTTCACTGTCGTGGAATTTTTTAAGAAAGTCTTTATGTTTTTCAATTGCCAGACGGTATTCACGTTCCCTGTTTTTTTCCTGGGCTTTGGCTTGATAATGGGTGCCAAGGGAAAAGAGCATTTCTTCTGACATGGTAACTGCGTTTTCCCTGGTTTGCCCCTCAGGATTTTTCATAAGCCAATCACTATCGGGTCCGTATTTTTGAACGAAAACGTCTTTTTCCTTTGCTGCCTTGTCTTCATCCAGATCTGCTTCATAGCACTGGATAATTTCTTTTTGAATCAAAGGGGCTTCCGGATAAAAGGGAAATAAATCAAGCAGCGTTTGATAAGTATTGATTGCCTCGTTATAGAAATTTCTTTCTTTATATATTTCACCCATTTTTTTTAGCACATCAGCAGCATAGCTTTGAGTTTCATCTTTGCTAAGAATATCTTTTACCGGTACTGGACCCTGGTATTCTGATAAAGAGTGGGCGATATAATCAATCGCTTCATTTCGTACATCTGCTTTTGTTTTGCCCAGAAGTTTTGTGTTTAAAGTCTCCAGCAGCGTAATGTCGCTGATTAAATAGATGAATGTACTAATTGAGTTAGTATAATCACTCGTGTTAAAATATGACCAACCCAGCTTATATAATGAATAATTGAAGTATGGGTCATCCCATCTTTCTAATAAATGCTCGTACTGTTCAACAGCTTTGTGAAATTCCCTTTTGTTAAAATAGTATTCTCCAAGCCGAAAATGGACTTCGGAGATTTTTGGGCTGTTCGGTGTTTCAAATACAATCCTTTGAAAATAATCCTTTGCTTTATCCAAATTGCCCTCGTCAAGGTGTGAAATGGCAAGGCGGTATAAAACCTTATCTTTGTATGGCACGTTTGGGAATTTTTCTAATAATTTATAGCCGATTTCAATAACTTTTTTTAAGCTAACACGCGGTAAAATTGGCTCTCCAAATATTTCACCTTTTTCATATTTTGTTATTTCTTCATCATATTTCTTCATGCTTTGTTTGAATTCATACTGAGCCTTGCTCGCGTAAAGTTCTGCTAACTCAAACATAATGTAGGGAATAAAAGTATGATCCGGGTATTTTGCGATAAGCTGTTCGTGATGATCAATGGTCAAATTGAGATGCTGCCAATCGATAGTGTCTGTTGTGTCAGCTATTTCATATTTTCTTGGCAACTGATCAATTTTGTTACCGGGTTTTTTAAACTGAGCGTGGCTGTTGTTAATTGCCAGTAAAAACAGACTACTGAATGTTATGACAAATAAGTACAGAATTCTGTGGTTTGTTTGTTGACTATAATTTAGCATATCAAAATATCCGTTTTAATTAATTTCCCCTACTTTTTCCCATTTCTTTTAAAAACAGCGCCCTTGAAACTCCGTATTCAGCATAACCGCGCCAGTCTTTTCTACGCTCGCGGCGCTCGACCATTTTGGAAAGGTCGTCAATTTTTTTCTGCATAAAAAGTAAATGATCCCGTTCGTTAAGTAAATTAGCGATCATTTTTTCCCTGGAATTTTTCAACTTTTTCTTTTCATCAATCAGGTATTTTGGAAGGTTTCCCTTGTCCTTGGTAATCGGAATCGCGTCCAATAAGCGGGTTTCTTCTACCATGATTTTAGCTTTTAATTCTTCAACCCGGTTTTTCTCGGTGCGCAGGCTGTTGTTAACTTTCCTTATCAGGCTTGGGACATGATGCTGTTCAGGGTAAAGCTCGACAATTATTTTGTATGCTGATATTGCTTCATCATATCTCCCAAGCGCGATAAACGCCTGGCCTAATAAAAAATATGATTCCTCAGCGTTTTCACCTTCGGGAAATCGTTTTATCAATTCTTCAAGATTCTGAATAACATTTTCAAAATCGTTTAGTTTTAAATATGCCCAGCCAAGCCCTAACAACGCGTCCTGGTAATTTTCATGCTTATCGGAAATTTTTGAAAGTAGATGTACAGAGGCTTGATACGCGTTGAGCTCATAGTAAATCAAGCCCAAAGTCAGCCGGGCGTTATCCACAACATTTCTTCTCTCCGCGCTAATAACCGGCAGTGTGGTTATTTTTCGGAAATAATCAACCGACGCGGCGACATTGGATTTTTTAAGATAAGATAGCGCGATGCTATAAAGCGCTGTGTCATAATATTCACTGTTTTCCTGGATTTTTTTGAGCACTCTGATGGACATGTCATAATTTTTAAGTTGAAAATGACTTTGCCCCGCTAAATAGCAAGCTTCATTGAGAATTTTTTTATTGGTGGCTTTTTTTAGAATGGCGTAATACACGCGCAGAGTTTGTTTAAATTTTCTCTGATGATAATACGATTTTTCCAATCCAAGCAGGGCGTCCTGCACGAGAGAGCTTGACGGGTATTTTTTTATGAAATAATTATACATGCGTATGGCAGCGGTATATAATTCTTCCTGAAACAAACATTTCCCAAGATAATTGACAACCTGGTCCATCCGGTCGAATTTTGGATAAAAGTCCATTATAATGATAAGTTCCTGAGAACAGTTCCAATATTCTCCTTTTTTATAATAGTCAACACCTTTGTTGAATATTTTTTTTGCCGCGCGTTTCATCTCCTTTTCGTCTTTGATGTCCTGCCTGTTCTGTGAATTTACCGCGCCTGTTCGAGCGAGCAAAGCATCTGGCTGAAACGAAAAAAGCGAGATGTAGAGCAGCGTAGCAGAGATGATTAGTATATTTTTTTTATTAAGCTTCATGTGTTGTAAACCGGATTACTTCTTTTTTTTCTCAAGACTGTTTTTCATTTTTTGAATATCTTCTTTGACTTTTTGTCTTTTCTTTTTGATTGCTTCAAGTTTCCGGCGTTCTTCTTCCTCTTTCATTCTTTCCAATTTTGCTGTTTTATCAAAATATTTTTGAACTGAAAAGCGGTGAGTAACTCCAATCCGAACTTTCCAATCATAGTATTCTTTATGAAATATATCGTCGGTTTCCAAAGAATCATATTGTGTGAGTCCATAGTCAAAAGAAACATCGATTGTATTATTCCACGGTCCCAAAAAACGAATGCCCTGCGTGACTCGCTGCGAGTTTTGATTAAATTCGACTTCAGTGGGGTTGTTGAAAAAGATTTCCCCTGAGTATTCTGTGAAAAATTGAATGGATCGAATGGAAAATTTGAATCCGGCACCTATCAACATTTGATCAATTTTTGAGGTAAAGTATTGATCATAAATATCATGATCGATGTAGCCATAATTAAAATTAAATTTTAATGGAAAAGAAGGCATGATTTTTATGAAGTCCAGGCTTAAAAGCCCGCGCATCGCCCATGCTGGATTTTCGGAGAAAAAGGATTCATATCCAACATTGCCGATTCGTGCAGTTGGAAATTTAAAAAATCCATCCAATCCAAGTTTAAAAAAACTTGACGAAAATGGTGTCAGGTATTTTAAGCCCAAATGCGTGTTCCCAAATTGTCCCCAGAGGTGAGTTTGATCGTCCTGGTAGGGAGTGATATTTAAATAGACCTCCAGATAACTCGCCAAGCCAACAGTTACATTCAAGTCAGAGCGGTAATATTTTGACAGGGTTGTTCGGCTTGTTTGCTCCATGAATGTTGAAGCATTCCAATTCACGAATATGTCAGCGGCTTTGACAGGGTCTGCTGATAAAACTTTCGCGAGACCTTTACCACCTGTTGTAGCTACCTGGCTGTACAATCCCCCTGATAAAAAACTAAATTGCATTAAAACAAATATGTAAAGAATTTTTTTCAAAATATCACCCTGGAATTTTAGTTGTTTGATTATTTGAAATGTAATGATAAAATATTAATTTTCAATTTTGAACAGTTGTCTCAAAAAGGACTTTATAATTTAATAATATATTGAAAAGAATACAATAACTTTATTAATATAAATATAGTAACAACAAGTAGAGCTTAAATGTCTATTAAAATAAACGAATTATGGTCGTATTTTAAGCAAGCATTAATAGAAATAAATCCGTTCAAAGAAAATACAAAATAGCTTAACTTATTAATATTAAAACGTTAATGATAATTGAACAATATAGAAATAAAATTTCAAATAGTCATTTTATATCAATTATTATGCCAAAAAACGTCTCGAAAGAAAAAAAACTCAAAAGATTAACTATTTGAATTTACATAAGTTGCAGATGGTTATATTTTCATTGAAAATAAAATGTTAAGTTGTAAATAAAGTTTAACTGGTTTAAATTGATACATTAACGTACAATAATGTTAAAACTGACCTAAAAACGTTCACTTATTAAAGGATAATTGACGGTGGTTTGATTAATTTAATTGAATTTGATTGTTTTTTTTCTTATCATTCATTGGGTTTTTTGAAATACAAAATGGTAATCATATTTATCTCAAAGCGCGTTTTTATTGTTGCTTTAACAACATCTTTATGACTAAATAAATCTTAAAAAAGATGCAAACCTTTTAACACAAGTTTTGTCTAAACATTCAGGAATAGAGGATACCTTATGATAAAGCAGGAAGAGCTTCTCATCAGGAAAGCGCAGAGAGGAAGCCTATCCGACTTCGAGAACCTGGTAAAAAAATATGATGAAAAGATTGCCAGATTAATTTATAATATGCTTAACAATACAGAAGACGCGGAAGATGTTTACCAGGAAGTTTTTCTCAAGGTTTTTCAATCGATTCACAAATATAGGTTCGGAAGCAAATTTTATACATGGCTTTACAGAATCGCTGTGAACACCTGCATTAATTACAGGAAAAAGAGATCGAGTCGCAGCTTTGAGATGTTAGAAGAAGTCGCTACAACCTCTGCAGCCAATTGGGATCTGTTATTTAAAAGCAGTGAAAAAAATCCTGAAGAAGCGATGTTAAACTTGGAGTTACACGAAAAAATATCCAGCTCAATCGAGAATTTATCACCAAAACAAAGAGCAGTATTTGTTTTGCGCCATTATCATGGACATAAATTGAGTGAGATTGCTGAAATTTTAAATTGTTCAGAAGGTACAGTTAAAAATTACCTGTTTCGTTCGATTCAAAAGATGAAAGCCGGACTTAAAAATTACCGCCAATTATAAATCGGAGAAATTATGAAAGCATGCAAAAAAATCCAGCAATTAATTTGGCTATATATGTATGATGAGCTTTCAGATGAGCAGAAAAAAACATTAAAAGATCATCTTAAAGATTGTGGTGAATGCCGGTTGGATTTTGATGAAGCAAAGCAAATGTCAAAATTGTTTGATAATAAGATTCAAATGAAACCAACAAAAGCAAAGCTTGGAAAAAGCCGGTCTGAACTCCATGAGAGATTGTTGGTGTTGACGCAGCCAAAATTGAGAAATGTGTGGATCAATAAAATAAAAGCGGTACTAACGCTGGAATTCTCTCCTTCACTCCGATTTGCCACTGCTATGGGAATGCTGGTTGTTGGATTAATATTGGGAAGGTTTTTGTTTGTTGACAGTGGAGAAAAGTCGTTGAAAAACCTTTCATCTCAATTAGCCGCCCACAATATTGGTGGAGTAGAATTTATCGATTATGATTCAGACAAAAATCGTGTTTCCTTAATTGTTAATTCTATGAATAATTTTGAGGTTGAGGGAGAAATTGATAAACCGGAAATTCAGCAGCTTTTAGCGAGAGCGTTAACATTGGAGGAACGTCCGAACATTCGTTTGAAAACAGTATCCGCTCTTTCAAATACAAGAAGTTTTGAACACAAAATCCTGGATGCGTTAATAGAGGTGTTGGAAAAAGACGAAAATAGTGGCATCAGGTTAAAAACGATTAAATTATTGAATGCAATACCATTGGATGATTCATTTAAAAATGTATTGACAAAAGTATT